>CBFCWR010000070.1:0-10959 GCA_965601575.1 uncultured Desulfofustis sp.
AACGACGCCTGCGGTAACATTACACGGCACGCCTTGACCTTGGGCTGAGGTCCTCATTCTCGAGGCACCCGGATGATCACCTTAGACAGGACTTTATGGTTATTGCCCGGTCTCTTATGAATCAGTCGGAAGAAGTATCAGGTTTTCCCAGGTCCATGATCCGCCGACCGTATTCGGCTTTGAGACGATCGAGATAGGGGCCGTCAACAGGCCCGTGAAGGGTGGCAACCGAATAGAATCTTTTCGGGATTTCAACGTCATCAGGTTTGAATCCGGTAGCGATGCGGACCTGCCAGCGCAGCCGCCTGATCTGTTCTGAGGTCTCTGGCAGCGTTTCTGCAAGCGTCTCGAATCCGGTGGCCGACAGACATTGGGCCAGAGTTTCGGTATCGTATACTGAACGGGCGAACAGGCAGGCCACCATGGAAGTGAGGAGAACCCTGCCCGGTTCGTCATCGATGAGAAAATCGACCGCCTTCTCCACATCTTTCTCATGGTGTTTCTGTTCGTAGGAATAAGCCCCGGTATCCAGATGGGAATGCCTGAACCCGAGTGATTGAGCAGCAAAATATAGAGATCCGGTGGCATAGCCGGCCATCTCCTGCCCAAGTACACAGGCAAATTCCTCACCTCCGTAGACCGACGCCGCCTCAAGCGTACCACGACCCAACTGACGGTAGAAATCATTGTAGCCGGTGCCCAGATAACCCGCTGCTTCCTGGTAGGCGGAAGCGTTACCAAATTTCAAGTTGACGACGGTTTCTTTTGCAGAAATCAAACCCCGCTCCAGCGCCTCGGTTGCCCACGCCAGGGCCACACCGGCTGACATGGCATCGACCCCGACCCGCTCGAAATCCTCCAGAATGCGAAGCACATCGAAACAATTGGTCACTCCCAGCATGGTGCCGGCAGCAAAAATGGGTTCGTAGTCGTAGGGAACCTGATGATAGAGGTAACGCGCATCCTCCTTGAACTTATCGCGGAAGAACCCGAGATGGATACAGCCCACCGGGCACCCTGAACAGGCTGCGTTGCGCAGCAGAGTCTGGTCGGCGAACACGTCACCGTTTATCCTACTGACCTCGGGATCACTGGTTGCCTGTAAATTTCGCCACGGTAACGCTTTGATATCATTCAAACCCTGCAAATTGACGGCGGTACCAAGATGGTAGTACTTGCGCATCATATCGGTTGAAGTGACCCGCTGGTAGACCTTGTCATAGATTTTTCGGTATTCCCGGCCATCGGGTATTGGACGGCTTGAATCACCGTTGATGACAATGCCTTTGAGATTTTTGGCGCCCATGACCGCGCCGCCGCCCAGACGTCCGAAGTGACGATAAGAATCGATGTTTATGCAGGCCATGGCCGAACCAATTTCACCGGCAGGGCCGATACGCAGGATTGATCGGTGCCCGGATGATTTGGGAAACATGCGCCTGATCAGTTTGCCGGTCATTGCCGTGCCATAGCCCTTCATGAAACTCACATCCTCGATAAGAAGGTGTCGGCTGCCGATTGACAGGCAGCTCAACCCCCTCGCCCTTCCGGTCACTACGAGTGCATCGTAGCCGGCGAAAAAGAGGGAAAGAGCAGAGCGACCTCCGCCGTGGCTTTCGGTGTATTGATCATGGTACGGCGAACGAAAGGCTAGGACAGTTTTGCTCATCAGCGGGAAGTATCCGGTCAATGGTCCCACTGCCAGGATAAAGGGCTGCGAGGGGTGATTCCAGCTCAGATCAACATGGCCATAGCGGCTGAACAAAAGTGCGGCGAGACCGCTGCCGCCGGCGACATGGGAACGCTCATCGATGAGTTCGATCCGACTCTTGCCCGATTCAAGATCGACCGCGAGAACCTTGAAAAAATCAGTCATCGTGCAGACTCCTGGTCAGTGGATCCAACTCGTCAAACTCCAGGCAATTATGCGGACAGAAGTCGACGCATCGGCCGCAATGCAGGCATACATAGACCTCACCCTGCTGATCCTGACTGACCGCATCAACCGGACAGGCGGTGACGCATTCCCCGCACCTGATGCAATGTTTCTTGCGGACCACCACACCGCCTCCCTGCCGCTGGCTGAAAGCGCCTGTGGGACAGGCGGCAACGCATGGAGCCGGATCACAGCCAAGACAGACGAGGGCGACAAAACCGGTCGACAGCCCGCCGGCGGAATGGATGCGAATACCGGCGCTGGACCAGGAAATCTGTCGGTGAATCAGCCGCGCACAGGCCAGCGAACAGGAGTGGCACCCGATACAGCGGTCAATTCTGGGGGTGGTAAGAAATTTCATTTTCTGACAAATTAAAGGGACACAATACTTAATTAAAGGATTTTATAATTAAGTATTGTGTCCCCTTAATTATTTTCCCTTAATCATCCATTACTTCAACGGTGATCAATCAGCAGTTTACGGCCATAGAAGTCAGTTCTTTTTACCTTGATCGCCTCGAACTTTTTTTCCTTGATGCTGCCGCCGGAGCTGTATTTGACCTTCACCTCTTCCAGCCTTTCAGCAGCCTGCGACTCAGAACCATCTGCGGCGAGCATGTCTTCTATCTCCTGGAGAAGAAGCAGCTGCTGGCCCAGTTGACCAGGATTCTCGTTAAAAGTATCGGTCAACTCCTCGAGCTGAAATAAGCGATCGGCCGAAGCCACCAGGAGCAGGGTTTCGATTCCTGGTGGTGGGACAAAGGTGAAACTTTGATCACCGGGGGGGACAAGCTTGGGCCCCCTGGGAAACCCGTAATCGTAGTACCCCTTTTGGGGAGGATAAATCGGCGTCAGGTTGTCGCTCGAATCGAGCAGGAATAAATAGACATGGCAATTGTTGAGATGTTCGATATAGAGCTGCAGCGCAGTTCCCGAAAAAACAATGGGCGAACCCGAAAAATCGAGCGCCCGCATCCCTTCGGTCGAATCTGCCAGGATGGCCCAGCGGAAAGAAATCTTCTCAGCGAACGACGTGGCGGTCGTGCAGAGAATGGAAATCACCAAGGCAATCAGTACGATCCCGGTTCTTCGTCCAGCGCCTCTGATTGTCGATATAAACCCCGGTAAACTAATGTTGATCACGCTGTTGAGTCATGGCCATATCGCCATACTCCTCCATCAATCTGTGGATTTCCAGAGGCTCTCCCCGGGACGGATCACGAACCAGTGAGAGGGCGTCATACGGACATAAATTAACGCACACCCCACAACCCATGCATGCCTGTGCATCGATTCGCTGTTCCCTGTCCATATCGATTGCGGAAAATTGGCACACCGACACACAGTCTCCGCAGCTCACACACTTCTGTTCATCAAGCCTGCACACGAAACCAGAAGACGCCAGCATCGGTGTCCCGTTTCTCTGGGCCTGCATCGCTCCACAGCAGCAGCTGCAGCAGTTGCAAATGGCGTAAAAACGATCGAGCATCGCATCTTTGAAAAAGGCGTGGGCCACATGCCCTCGTTTGTTTTCCTCTTCGAGGATATCGAGCGCCTCTTGCTGGGTTATGGCTCGAGCCTTTTGGGAATCATGGTGATCGAGAATGAACGAGACGAACGGTTCACCTATGATCAGGCAGACGTCCAGCGGCTGGCAGGGATTCTTTCGCACCGAACGGCAGGGACACTCGAGGGCGGCAATATGATCTGGATTATGCAGTATAAGATCTCGGGCTCGCTTGTAAGGAATCACTTTTTCGAGATTGGGCAGTTCTATGGGACGGTCCAGTGTGACCAGTTTTCTGGCATTTTCCAGGGGCACTACTTTACCGTGATACGTGTCGGCAAAACTCACCTTGTCGTGTTGATTTTTTTTACGGCCGGCCCGTGTGAGCAGGTTGAACACCCTGAAAATGGCGGCACCCACTGGCCTGAACCTCTTGATGAGCGCATGCTCACCCGTACCCATACCTATATAAAAATATACCCAGCGGCCGTAGGCATAGCCGTGCAGCCAGTCAATAAAACCGTATCTGCCCAGTTTTCGAGACTCCTTAAAATATCTGCGCGTCGACGGCTTGATGAAACCCAGCTGTTTTTCCATGGACCACCGGAATCTAGATATATCTAGCTGCACCTTCCAGGCCGCACCCTGTAAATAGGCTGCGTCCGCCCGACTATAATAGCAGTTTTGAGAAAATTTGTTAACTGGCCAGAACCAGGGTCCGATCACGGCAGTTCTGAATTATTTCTGTGCACACCGAACCGACGAACGCCTGGGCCATGCGCGAACGGTCCCGGCGGCCGAGAAAGACAAGCGTGGCATCACAATGCCGTACCTCCTCCGCAAGAATGGTGCCCGGTCTGCCGAAATGAATGACTGTTTTGATCTTCTGGCGATCAACACCGAGATCGACCAGGAGATTACCTGATGCTTCCAGGGCCTTCTGACCAGTCAGGCTCGCGTCCATGCAGCTTTCACCATCTTCATCGTAGTAGCAGGATTGATCCAGAACATGTACGAGGAAAATCTGATCAACCCGGTCGTTCGCCCTGGCGAGGATTCCACCCGCCTCGGCGACGCTGTTCATACTCGCGGGGGAATCATCCACTGCAATCAGACATCGTGACAGCAGGGTGGTGGTGTCAATCGGTGCCCGATCGCCGACCAGATAAATAGTGCCCTGAATTGAGCGATGCAATACTCCGGCTGCAATGCTGCCGATAAGTTTATCGGACTGTTCGGCCAGATTCCGTCTGCTGATCACCAGGCTCGAGTAGTGGTGGTCTTCCCAGAAAGAATTGATAATTCTGGCCGGGTTCCCATCCTTGATGATGGAACGGGACGGCTCTTGCCCCATCTCGAGTTTGAGCAGTTCGCTGCAGGTCTCGAGCATAGGCGCAACCGCGGTGGCCAGGTGACGGCTGCGCAGCTCATTCATCTCAGCGGCAGCCGGCGTCTCTCCCGATGCCAGATCAAGTCCCCTCATCAATTCTCCAAGAAAAGTGCCCGTCACCACATGGAGAAGATCGATCTGCTGCGGAGACTGACCCATTGCTCTCAACAGTCCACCGGTCACCCGAGCAGCTCTCCTGAAAGCATCGATATCTTCAACGGGCAGCAGAATCCCGCTCAATGGATCAGGTCTGTTCGCATCTAATTGTTGGTCCATATGCTCCACTTTACATCTTTGGGGATCAGGCGAGGCCGGCCATCATCTGGGGAATAGCCTCGATCATCTCTTCGTTGGTGCGACTGAAAAGATTCACCAGTCGACCGTCATACATCACGCCGATCCTGTCCGACAGTTCCAGCGCCTCGGAAAGATCGCCGGTGATGAGCAGAATGCCTGCCTGCTCGCGAGCCTTGAGCAAAAGGTTCCAGACATCCTCGGCGGCGGCAATATCGAGTCCCTGGGTCGGTTGTTCGGCAATGATGAGCCGCGGTTTGCGATAAAATTCACGCGACAGCACCATCTTTTGCAGATTACCCCCTGAAAGCTGCCAGGCCATCAGGCTGGCGTTGGGCGGCCGGATATCGAACTCCTCGATCAGATATTGAAGTTTCTGGCGGGCTTCATTCTTGGGCAGCCACGGCCCTGTCTGAAATCCCTGTCTGGTGGTCAGCAGAAAATTGTCGAGCAGATCGAGGCCCTGGCAGGTGGCCAGGCCCTGCCGGTCTTCGGGGATATAGCTGAGCGCCTTTTCCCAGGACTGGTTGGAGATAAAGTCCCGGCTATCCCGTCCAAGCAGAGTAATCACCCCTTCATCCACCTTTCTGAGCCCTACCACCGACTCAACCAACGGCTTCTGGCCGTTGCCCGCCACCCCGACAAGACCGACTATTTCACCCTGGCGAATCTCAAAGCTTATGTCCTTCAGGCCTGCCTCTTTCAGACCGGCAACTTTGAGCACCTGCTGGCGTGGTTCCATGCGCTGGTGATCCACCTGCAGCAGAACTTCCCGGCCAACCATCATTTCGGCCAGTTCCCTGCTCGAAGAGACCTGAGCCGCTTCCATCACCCCGACGATTTCACCACGTTTGAGGATGGCGATGTCATCGGCGATCGACATGACCTCCTCGAGCTTGTGGCTGATGAAGACGATGGCTTTGTTGTCCTCTTTCATCTGGCGCATGGTCTCGAATAAATTGTTCGCCTCATGCGGCGTCAACACGGCGGTGGGTTCATCGAAAATGAGGATGTTCGACTGCCTGAACAGCAGCTTCAGGATCTCGACCTGTTGTTTTTCGCCCATCGACAGGTCGGCGACCAGTCGATCTGGGTCGACCCGCATCGAATACTGGTCGGCTATTTCGGAAACGCTGCGCTGCAAAGCTTTGCGGCTGAGCCAGGTTTTGTCCGAGCGGCCCAGGTAGATATTTTCGGCAACGGTCATGGCCTCGACCAGCTTGAAGTGCTGGTAGACCATCCCTATGCCGGCTTCAATGGCCTTTTCGGTCGAAGAAAAAACAGCCGGGGTGCCATTGAAATAGATGGTACCGCTGTCGGGCAGGGACTGACCGGCCAACAGCGACATGAGCGTCGATTTACCGGCGCCGTTCTCGCCCAGCAGGGCCAGGATGCGCCCTTCTCGTATATCGAGGCTGATATCGTGGTTGGCCCGAACCTCGCCGAACGATTTGGATATCTGTTCCAGCCTTATGACAGGTGCAGCGCTCATGGAGGATTGATCTTATGTCTGCTGTCCGGCTATCGGCTGCACGAATGTCGATTCGGCGTCCCAGGGGAAAAGAATCCAGGTATCCTGGCTCACCTCGGTGACAAAGGTATCAACCAGAGGTCGCCCGGCCGGCTTCGCATAGATAGTGGCAAAATGAGCTTTGGGTGCCATCTCTTTGACCACCCTTGCCGTGCGTCCGGTATCAACCAGATCGTCGATCAGAAGCCAGCCTTCACCATCCCCTTCAAATTTTTTCAGAATCTCGACCTCACCATGCTTGTCCTGCCAGTCATAGCTTGACACGCAGACGGTCTCAACCAGCCGGATATCGAGTTCCCTGGCAATAACCGCTGCAGGAACCAGTCCTCCTCTGGTAATGGCTATGATGCCCTTGAAATAGCTCATGTCCAGCAAACGCCAGGACAGCGCCTTAGAGTCTCGATGAAGCTGTTCCCAGGAAATGGGATAGGTACGTCGATAGTCAGTGCTGCTCATTGTACATCCTCGTCGTATTAATAGTATTCAATTCCATTGTTGTTAATCGGCCGGTAACACATTGGTGCCCAAAGCTCCGGGTTCATCGGTTTTTCCGCGCCACCATGATGAAAAAACCAGCACCGCCACGGTCAAGAAATAGGGAAGCATCAACAGCAGCGATGAAGGAATCTGGGTTCCCGAGGCCTGCAGTCGAAGCTGCAAAGCCATGATGCCACCGAACAGATAGGCCCCGAACACGGCCCGCCCGGGTCGCCAGAAGGCAAAAATTACCAGGGCAACGGCGATCCAGCCCCTTCCGGCGGTCAGATTGTTGGTCCACAGATGGGTATAGGCAAGAGACAGATATGCCCCTCCCAGACCCATGAAAAAGCCCCCTACCAGAACGCCGAGCCAGCGATAGCCCACAACATTGAGCCCGGCGGCCGTGGCCGCCGCCGGATACTCTCCCGCGGCCCGTAAACTGAGCCCGAATCTGGTGTTGTAAAGAAATATCCACATCAGAACGGGAATCAGGTAGGTGAAATAGACCAGCAGATCCTGGCTGAAAAAGATCGCACCCAGCACCGGAATTTCGGAAAGAATGGGCAGTGGCAGCGGATCGAAGCCTGGAGCGGTCATGCCCACGTAGGGGGTGCCGAGGTAGTTGGCCACTCCAACGCCCAATATGGTCAGGGCCAGTCCGGACACTACCTGGTTGCCCTGAAAGACGAGACAGACCAAGCCATGGATCGAGGCTGCACAGGCGCCGGCCAGGCCGGCGCCAACAAAACCGATGTAGGGGTTGCCCGTCGCTTTGGCGACGAGAAATCCAGTCAGAGCGCCAATGATCATGGTTCCCTCAACCCCGAGATTGAGAATGCCCGAGCGTTCGGTAAAGATCTCACCCAGGGTGGCATAGAGGATCGGTGTACCGGACTGGACTGCCGCCGCCAGGAGCGGTATCAGAATTTCAACGTTCATGGGCTTTTCGGGCGACGACGATTCGATAGGAGGTGAAAAGCCCGCCGGCCAGCACGGTCAAGAGTATGAGCCCCTCGATGATGCCTCCAAAGGCCGCCGGCACCTGCAGGTCGAGCTGTAATCCTTCGACCCCGACCCGAAGACCAGCCAGCAGGAAAGAGGCCATCCCGATATAGAACGGGTTCAACCTGGCCAGCCAGGCTACGACGATGGCAGTATAGCCGTAGCCCGCCATGATGGAGGGCTGTAGCCTGTTGATAGTGGACGAGGCCTCGAGAAACCCGGCCCAGGCAGCCAGTGCGCCGCTCAACACCATGACCAGCATTACCAGTCGATCGTAGGGAATGCCCGCGTACCTGGCAGCTCTGACGTTGTCGCCACTGGCCTTGATCTCGTAACCGAGCCGGCTGTATTTTATGAACACCCAGAAGATGAGCCCCAGCACCAGACAATGCACAAGGCCCCAGCTGTAATTGGTCGTCCCTATCTTGCCGACGATCGCCGCTTCCGAAAACTCAGCCGTCATTGGGAAACCATAACTCGCCGGGTCCTTCCAGATGCCATACACAAGGTAGTCCAGGATCAGGATGGCGATATAGTTCATCATCAGAGTGACGATGATCTCATTGGTCTTCAGTTTCTGTCTCAGAAAGGCCGGGATGAATCCCCACACTCCGCCGGCAACTGCGGCCATTGCAATCATGAGAGGGAGCACGACAAAAGATGGTGCTTCGGGAAGCGACAGGGCCACCCAGGTCGCGCCGACAGCGCCCAGGGCAAACTGCCCCTCGGCCCCTATATTCCAGACCTGCAGCCGGAAGGCCAGGGCCACCCCGAGTGAACAGAGAAAGATGGGGGTCGCCTTGAGGATCGCATCCTCCAGGGCATAACGATTGCCGAAAGCCCCCTTGAACAAGACGACGATACCCTCGAGGGGCGAAGTCCCCCCGATAAAAAGAATTATCCCGCTGAGCAGCAGCGACAGGCATATTGCTGCAGCCAAAACAACAAAGGAGCCCCAGCCGAGGGGCTCCTGTCTTTTTACGACCCGTAAAAGAGACATATAATCGTCCACCGATTCACTTCACGCATCCGATCCAGAGCTGCACCCCGGAGCGGTGAAGCGCTCGGTAAAAAGGACGGCAGAGTTTTGGTCTGCCGTCAACATCGACATTCCGCTTATTCGGTGGTACCGATCACTCCCTGGACGAACCAGGTCATGCCGAGCAACTCCTCGTCGCTCATGGCAGAACCGGCAGCGACTTTCTCAGCCCCCTCCTGATCTTTGACTGGACCCACAAAAACTTTCTCGCCGCCTTTAATGGCCTCTTTCTTGGCCATGACTTTATCCTGCACCTCTTGAGGAACCATGTCGCTCATCGGGGCCAGGTCGACGATGCCGTCGTTCAGACCAGGCCAGGTAGCCTCAGCCTTCCAGGTGCCGGCTTGTACCTTTTTGACGGTATCGACATAGAACGGTCCCCAGTTCCAGATCGGGGCGGTCAGGTGGGCATTGGGGGCGAATGCACTCATGTCCGAGTTGTAGCCGATGGAGTACACACCTTTTTCCTGGGCAGCTTCCTGCGGACCGGGAGAGTCCTGGTGCTGCGCAATCACATCGGCACCCACATCGAGCAGCGATTTGGCTGCCTCCTTCTCGGTGGCGGGGTCGTACCAGGTCTTGGTCCACACCACCCTGACCGTAACCTCGGGATTCATCGACTGGGCACCGAGGGTAAAGGCGTTAATGCCCCTGATTACTTCGGGGATCGGAAACGCGGCTACATAACCAATCGTGTTGGATTTGGTCATGGCCCCGGCAACCATGCCGGAGAGATAGCGGGCCTGATACATACGGCCGAAATAGTTGCCCATGTTGTCCGCCATCTTGAACCCTGAACAATGCATAAACGTGGTGTCGGGGAACTGCTTGGCAACTTTGAGCATCGGATCCATATAGCCGAAGCTGGTGGCAAAAACTACATCATATCCCTTCCGAGCCATATTCTGCATGACGCGCTCAGAGTCAGGGCCTTCGGCAACCGCCTCAACGTAGGAAGTTGTGACGCCTTCCATCTCCTCAACTTGCAGACGCCCCTTATCGTGCGCGAAGGACCAACCGGCATCGCCGATTGGCGACACGTAGACGAATCCGACGTTCATATCCTCGGCCGACGCCTGTGAAACGCAGAGCCCGATACCGAGCAGAGCTGCGGTTAGAATTTTGCTTAAACGCATGTTTTTCCTCCTGCTAAATAGCATTTACAATTATTACAATACCTGTTTCAGAAACAGCTTAGTTCTATCTTCTCGAGGCGCGGTAAAGAAATGCTCCGGAGTCCCCTCCTCGACCATTTTCCCCTCGTCCATAAAAAGTACCCGGTCGGCGACCTCACGGGCAAAGCCCATCTCATGGGTGACAACCATCATGGTCATGCCTTCCCTGGCCAGCGTCTTCATTACATCCAGCACCTCGCCTACCATCTCCGGATCCAGTGCCGAGGTCGGCTCGTCAAAAAGCATGATCTTGGGATCCATGGCCAGGGCCCGGGCTATCGCCACCCGTTGCTGCTGCCCACCTGATAACCTCGAAGGGTACTCCCCCTCCTTCTCGGCAATCCCTACCTTTTTTAGAAGCATCCGGGCTTTTTCCCGAGCCTCTTTCTTGCTTCGCTTTCGCACCCGCTGCTGGGCCAGAGTGAGGTTTTCCAGCACTGTTTTGTGTGGAAAAAGGTTGAATTGCTGGAATACCATGCCCACCTCGGCCCTGATCTTGTTGATATTGGTCTTCTTGTCGGCAATATCGATTCCATCAATATAGACATGTCCCTCGTTGAACATTTCCAAGGCGTTGATGCAGCGGATAAAAGTCGATTTACCGG
>CBFCWR010000071.1:0-10945 GCA_965601575.1 uncultured Desulfofustis sp.
CATTGTTATTATTTAGAATCCCAAGGGTGATGACGCCGGAGAGCAGGATAAGTACCGGGCTGAGCTGGTCAACGACGTAAGGCAGATTGAGTATAAAGAAACCCAATACCAGCGATAGCGGTTTTCCTGCCTCGGAAAATTCGTCGAACTTTTCAAAGAAATCAATGAGTAGATACAGCGAGGCGAAGCCAACATTTAAAGTTATGAAATAGCGGATAAACTGGGAGAGCAGGTAGCGGGTCAGGAGTTGCATTGAGAATCAGTACATCAATTGGAATTTATCACCTGGGTGGAAATCAGAAACCCGGCAGCCACGAGAGTAAGACCGATAATGTTGCTGACCAGGACATAACCAAGCGCAGAAAAGGGCTCGCCGGCTTTCAAAAATTGAATGTTTTCCCGGGCAAAAGTTGAAAAAGTGGTGTAGCCGCCAAGCACTCCGGTAAACAAAAACAGCCTGAATTCATTGCTGATGGAGACTCGCTCGAAATACCCCCAGAGCAGCCCGATCAGGAAACAGCCCACCAGGTTGGCTGTCAGCGTCTCGTAAGGAAATCTGGAGGTGGAAAAGGATTCGATCGCCAGGGAAGTGAGGTATCTGCCGACCGAGCCTATTGCTCCGCCAAGCGCGACCGCGAGGATTTTTATCATGGTTGTCGTTAGTCGAGCGTTGTATCACCAGAGGTTGAGTCAATTTACCTACCATTACCGCCTGAATCAGTCAAGATTAAGGGGGTGCACTCACAGGGTGTTTATTTCAATGAGCAGGGGATCAAATCGGGATTATCGCAACAGAGTTCAGGTCGAGAAATTTGTTCTGTTCAATAAATAATGTAATTACAAAGTGTTAACATTTTTTGCTTGGCTTGAATTTTTATTTATACCTGTGTTATACTGATCCCCCGTTTGGTCGCCTGGCAATCCGGAGATTTCTGCGCCAGGCGGCTTTTCTGTCTCGTGCGAGGTCCGGAGCATTGCGGGACTAAACTCAACCGGAGGTGGCTGACAATCTACAGGGCAGAAAGAGCAGTGAACTGATTGGGAAGTTCGCTTGCTAACTGCGGCTGTGTGCGAATAGAACTCACAAGATGGACGGGAGGCTGTCTGCGGCGCAGTTACCACTGCGGGTCACCCGCTCCGGTTAGGTTGTCACGGTTACCATTCATGGCGAGAAGACGAAAAGCAAACGGTTTAAATCTGTGTGAGCAATCCTATAAAAAATCAGCCAAAATACGCTTGGAGGAGTTCTGGAGCGTATTTGAAAAAGAAGACACCGTTCTGGTCTGCATCAATGCCGACCCCGATTCTCTTGCCTGTGCGATGGCGGTCAAACGGCTGCTCAGATACCGGGTAAAATATATTGCCGTTGCCCACCCGAACGAGATTACCCGACTCAACAATCTGGCCATGATCGAGCGGCTGAGGATCCCTCTGGAAAAATTCAGTTCGGTCAAGTTGTCGGATTTCTCTAAGAAGGTCATTGTCGATTCCCAGCCCGACCACCTGCCTGTATTCGAAAAAATCAAATTCGATGCAATCATCGATCACCATCCGATCAGCCAGGAATGGGATGCCACCTATGTGGATATCAGGCCGGATTACGGTGCTGCCTCGTCGATGCTGGTCGAGTATTTACGGGCGGCGAACATGAAGCCGTCGGTGGCACTTGCCACCGCACTCTTTTACGGCATTAAGGTCGATACCGGGGATTTCGAGAAAGAATCACGGCTGGCCGACGGTATTTCCTTCAGATATCTCTTCGATATCGCCAACCGCAATCTGGTGAGAAAGTTCGAACTCACCGACTTACGACGCTCCGAGCTCAAGTATTTCAGTACTGCTCTCAACGAACTGCACTATTCGAAAGGTAAATTCTATACCCACATCGGCCGGGTAAGAAGTCCCGATGTGTTGGTTATCATCGCCGATTTCCTCAATCACGTCTCTGATATCGATTGGGTACTCGTCTCCGGTGTCTACAACGATAAACTGGTTGTCATCTTCCGCTGTGATGGGTATCGTAAAAGCGCGGGAAAGCTGGCTACCCGGGTTTTCGGCCATCTGGGACCGGCTGGTGGACACAAGGGTGCAGCTCGGGCTGAGATACCGCTCAAAGCGCTGGAATTGACCGAATACGATATCAATACCCAGACTCTTAAGCGTCTTACCTCGCGTCACATGAAATAATCCACCGTACTGCGCTGCCTGCTTGCGCACCTGGAATTCGTCAGGCCGGCACTGCCGGGGTGAACCATACTGTTCGGAGAGAGGCGATGCTTAGACCGACGACACTTGCAATGATTCTGGCCGGCGGCAGGGCGGACGAGCTCAACGTGCTCACCTACTATCGTCCCAAGGCGGCCGTACCCTATGGCGGATTTGCCCGGGTGATAGACTTCGCCCTGTCAAATCTCATGAATTCGGGGATCGAGCAAATCGCCATCCTCAGCCAGTACCGCAGTTACTCCCTGATAAACCATATCGGCACAGGCGCGGCCTGGGATATGATCGGCCGGTTCCGCGGAGTCTCTATACTGCCGCCTTTTATCGATTCTGAACAGCAGGACTGGTACCGGGGCTCGGCAGACGCGGTCTATAAAAATCTGGATTTCGTTCAATATCATAATCCAGAGGAAATTCTGATTCTCTCGGGTGATCATATCTACCAGATGGATTACCGAGACGTGATTGCCTACCATCACGAGAAGGACGCGGATTTGACGGTGGTGTGTAAAAAGATCGAAAAAACCAGAGCCTCACGCTTCGGCATGGCCCACCTGGACGAAGAGGACGGTGACCGCGGCGGCAAGTTGATCACCTATCAGGAAAAAAGCGAGAATCCGGAAGGTGAGTGGTCATCACTGACAGTCCTCTGCTTTAAGCCTCGGGTGTTATACCAGGTGCTCGAGGAAAATCAGGCGGACGAATCCTTTGAATTCGGGCGTGACATCATTCCCCGGCTGATGCGCCAGGGCAGCCGGATCTATGGGTACAAATTTGACGGGTACTGGGGGTACACCAGGACGGTTAAGGAATATTGGAGTGCCAATATGGATCTGCTGGGCGACCAGCCGCTGGTCGATCTCGAGCAGTGGGGAATCAGAACAAATCTCGATCATCGGGAACTCAGGGATTATCAACCGGCCCTTTTCGGCAGTGACGCGGAAGTGTGCAACAGCCTGGTTTACAACGGCTGCGTGGTGGAGGGTACGGTAAGAAATTCGATTCTATTTCCCGGGGTGCATGTGGGACCGGGTTCGGTAATCGAGAATTCGGTCATCTTTTTCAGTAACAAAATCGGTAAAAACTGCATGTTCGACAAGCTGGTTTCAGATGTAAATACGGTCTATGAGGATGGGGTGCAGATTGGTATCGACCATGGGAAAACCGACAGGGAAATTGCTGTCGTCGGTTGGAACAACAGGGTTCCGGCTGGTACCAGGCTGGGCCGCGGGGTCACCGTATCACCCAGGCTTGATCGAGACAAATGGCCGGCTCTGCTTGAAGCGGGGAGGGTGCTGAGATGAGATCTTCGGGAGATGCACTCGTACTGTTGCTGGCCGGCGGGGTTGGCAGTCGCCTCAATTTGCTGGTCGAAAAAAGAGCCAAACCGGCGGTCACGTTCGGTGGTATTTACCGGATCATTGATTTCAGCCTGAGCAATGTGATGAATTCGGGGCTCACCAGGGTAGGCGTGCTCACGCAATATAAACCGTTGTCACTGATGAGTCATATCAGCACCGGCGAACCATGGGATTTTACCGGTCGCAGCCGGGTGGTCAAAATCCTTCCGCCCCGCACCGGCTCTAAGGATTCTGACTGGTACCAGGGAACGGCAGATGCGGTGAGGCGAAATGTCGATTTCATCGAGGCAAACGAATCCAACGAGGTGCTGATCCTCTCAGGAGATCATATCTATCACATGGATTTCGATGCGATGCTCGAGTTTCATAGGTCTAAACAAGCCGATGTGACGGTGGGCATGATGGTGGTTCCAAGAGAGCAGATTCACCAGTTCGGAGCGGGAATAACGAACGATGACGGACGCATCGTCGAGTGGGAGGAAAAGCCGGAGGTGCCGAAAACCAATCTGGCCTCGATGGGCATATACGTGTTCAGCCGCGATTATCTGCTGAACAGCCTGGGGCGCTCCCGCGACGAGATCGATTTCGGCATGCACATCCTGCCCTGGGCCATCGACAACGACAATGTCTTCGCCTATCCGTTTTACGGCTACTGGCGTGATGTAGGCACCATCCAGGCGTATTGGGAAGCGAATATGGATCTGCTCAAGCAGGATGGTTCCATCTCTCCGGAAAAATGGCAGATTCGCACCAATGTCGAGTCAGAATATCGTACGGCGGACCGGCCGGCTGCCAGATATGGCTCCCACGCCAGGGTCCAGAATTCATGGATTTCTGCGGGGTGCAAGATCCAGGGAACGGTGCTCAATTCGGTGTTGTCGCCTGGCGTAGTGGTCGAGGAGGGAGCGTGCATCAAAGACTCCATCCTGTTCAGAGACTGTGTGGTGGAGCGCGGGGCTGAGGTCGACCTGGTCATAAGCGATAAAGCAACCCGTTTTGGCCAAAACACCATTGTCGGCACCGGCGACCATCACGATATTGTCAACCGACTCCATCCCAAACACCTCTATACAGGCATTACTTTGGTCGGCGAGTCTGCCCAGGTACCTGAGGGGATGAAGGTGGGCCGTAACTGCATCATCAAATGCAATGCGAGGGAGGACGAATTCACCACACCGGTGCTGCAGGATGGAGAATCGTTGACCTAAAAGAAAGCTTTGACACCGCTCTGTGACGGTGCTATAAGAGACACCCGCAACGTCGGCTCTGCCTGACCGTTTGCCTTACCACCATGCCCCCGTAGCTCAGGGGATAGAGCACAGGATTCCTAATCCTGGTGCCGCAGGTTCGAATCCTGCCGGGGGCACCACTTCTATAAGTATTTTCGCCTTTGTTCCGCCGTTTCAGCTATTCCTCCTTGAGTAATTTTCTCATTGATCGTTGATCTCTGACTGCTTCTGCAAGTGCCGGTCAAAGCCACTTTTGACCACTGAAAAGAAGCATTCCGAGGGAATGAAGAAACAGCGCGTGGGATAAAGTTAATATCGTTGACAACCGCATTGGAAACCGCTAGTATTACGAAAATTATTTTCGTAATACTAGGGAATCAGAACCCCAAAGACTTGATCCGGTGATCATATCACGAAGTCGATAACCGATTCGACCGGCATATGACAAAGCGGCATGAAGTGTCGCCGCAAGCACCCGAGAGGTAGCATCATGACACGACTCCCCACGATCATCGCTATGGGGATATTCATTACACTGCTCACTGCCAACCTGGCCCACAGCCACAAGATGCGGGTATTTGCCTACGGCGAAGGCGACACGATCAGCGGCGAGGCGGCCTTCAGCGGCGGCAAGATGGCGAAAGGAATCGACATAATCGTCGAAGACTCGGACAGCGGTGATCGGATTCTGGTGACTCGCACCGCGGAGGACGGGACCTTCAGTTTCACCGTCCCTGATATCGCCAGGTCGGGCCGGCTGGATCTCCGCATCATCGGTGAAGGCGGCGACGGACATCGGGGTGAATGGCTGCTCGCTGCGGCTGATTACCTGGTCCTGGACAATCAGGGGCATGTGGCCCAGCCGATCAAGCAGAACCCCCAAAAAGCTGCCAGCCCTGCCAGCCGTGAACCATCGTCGGCCCCTTCTTGCGACAAGGAGGAGCTTTTGGCGATTGTCGACGCAGCGCTGGCAAGGCAGCTGGCGCCGATAAAAAGATCCTTGGCGGAGCAGCGTGAACGACGGATATCGATCAATGACATTCTTGGCGGGCTGGGCTATCTCATCGGCCTTGCCGGTTTAGCCGCATACTTCAGATCAAAAAAAACAAGAGGAGGAACAGATGACACGTAAACGACTCATTTTGACCGGTGCAGCTTTGCTGTCATTGACGTTCGCCGGAACGGCAGCGGCCCATTTCGGCATGGTGATACCATCGGAAAATATCGTCACCCAGGACAAGAAGAGTATCGAACTGCAGCTCTCCTTTTCCCATCCGTTCGAAATGATGGGTATGGATCTCGTCAAGCCCAAGCAGTTCATGGTGGTAAACGACGCTCAGCAAACGGACCTGCTCGATTCGCTCACAGAGACGAAGGTCATGGATCATGCTGGCTGGCAGACCACTTACGAGGTCAAACGCCCTGGCGTCTACCACTTCGTCATGGAACCGTTCCCATACTGGGAACCGGCCGAAGACGTTTCGATTATTCACTACACCAAGACTATCGTCGCTGCCTTCGGTGACGATGTAGGCTGGGACGAACCGGTCGGGCTGCCGACCGAAATCGTGCCGCTGACCAGGCCATTCGGCAATTATGCCGGCAACAGCTTCACCGGCCTGGTGATAATGGATGGGGAGCCCGTTCCCAATGCCGAGGTGGAAGTGGAACTCTACAATCGTGATCTTGCCTATAAAGCCCCAGGCGACTATCATATAACCCAGGTCGTCAAAGCCGACGGCGCCGGGGTCTTCTCTTTTACCTGCCCGCAATCAGGGTGGTGGGGGTTCGCCGCCCTCAACGAGGCGGATTATACCATCAAGGATCCCGAGGGCGCCGAAAAAGGGGTCGAGCTCGGCGCTGTATTGTGGATCTATCTTGACCCGGTCAATGAACAATAGGACCGTCTGAAATACGGAGGCGCGAATTCGGTTTCGCGCCTTCAATCGTTCCGTAGATGGAGGTACGGAGATGGTACGCTATGCCCTGTCGCTCTGGCTTGTCTTCTCGGGGTTTATCGGGCCGCGCGCGGCGCAGGCCCACAGTGTGGATGGACATGGTGGGGACTTTTATGCCGGTGCCGTCCACCCGCTGACTTCCGGCGAATACATCCTGCCGTTGCTCGCTCTGGCACTGCTTGCCAGTCAAAACGACAGAAAAAATGGATATCTGGCGGTCGCCCTGTTTTCTGCGGCTCTCGTTATCGGCATCTTCGCCGGGGCATACACGGCCGAAGTCGCCGCTGTCGTTACAGGCAGTCTGCTCCTCCTCATCGTTCTCGGGTCGCTGCTTGTGGTCGCTGATCGACTGTCGTCTGTGGTGCTTGGCTCTCTTGCCGCCGTCACCGGTCTTGTTCTCGGTTTTCACAACGGCCAAGACTGGGCGTTGTCGACCGCAGGACTCCAACTAGTGCTTGGCTCCGCCGTGTCAGCGATCATCATAATGCTGGCGATCACTACCTGGATACCTCCGGCTCTTGACCGCGCCGGCATCATCGTCCGCGCCATTTTCGGGGGCGGTTTCGCCTTGGCCGGGATGTTCTTGCTGGTTACTGCGCATACCGGTGGAGAACCGACGGCGGGCCGCTCGATCGGGATGCCCACCGAGGAGAGTCTTCGGGCCCTGGTGGCGGCTCCTGAACTCAGTCTGCCAATCGTCGTCGGGGCCTGCCTCATTGCCATGGTGTGGGGCGCTGCCCACGGTCTGACCCCCGGCCACGGCAAGGCCATCGTCGGCGCCTACCTGGTCGGGGCCCGGGGTACCGCCTGGCATGCCGTCTACCTGGGCTTGACCGTGACGATTACCCACACGCTGGGGGTCTTTCTGCTCGGTGTGGTGGCAACTCTGGCCGCGACCCAGGTTGCCCCGGATAAATTGTACCCGTGGATGGGACTGGCCTCCGGTCTCATCGTTCTGGTTCTCGGCGTTTCCATGTTCGCGGGTCGGGTGCGACGTCTCACCGGCGGTAACGAGCATCACCATCATCATGATCACGACCATCACCACCACCATCATGGAGATGAACACGACAGTCGGGCTGCTCACAGACATGACGATGATCACGCCCACGGTCCGGACGGCCATACCCATGCCCATGACGGAGAAGGCGCTGCGGCTCATTCCCACTCCCACGAGGAATCACCCACTGGTGAAGCACACGTTCATGACCCCCATTTCCATTACCATGGGGGTGTGGGGCACTCGCACTTGCCCCCGGGCGCCGACGGCACCCCGGTAACCATGCGATCGCTGCTGGCACTAGGTATAAGCGGTGGGCTGCTCCCCTGTCCGTCGGCCCTGGTGCTGCTCCTCGCCGCGATCGCCCTGCACCGGGTCGGGTTCGGCCTGATTCTCGTAACATCCTTCAGTATCGGGCTCGCCGCGGTGTTGACCGCGGTTGGCCTTCTTTTCATCAAGGGCAGCCGCCTACTCGATGGGGTTCCCGCGTTTTCGACCGCCAGCCGCTGGCTGCCCGCCCTCAGCGCACTCGCGATCGGTGTATTGGGAATCGGCATCACCTGGGGCTCTATCGCCCAGCTGACCAGTGGATAGTTCGATCGACCTGTGTGGCAGCCGTTGCCGGATTGCTGATCTACTACCCCGCATGCAGCACGATGGCGGATACATTCCTGGAGTCGGTAATTGCCGGGCGCCGCACGCAAAGCTCTAGAGGTGGGACGGGTCTGGATTTGCTAATCCGGCACCGCAGATTCGAATTCTACCGGGGGCACCATCTGAATTATTTAGATTCTGCTTGTTAAATCACTGTACTTTAATAGTTCCCTTTTATTATGTGAGCGGAATTGTGCGATTATACGAGGATCGAGTTCATCACGATAGCCCAGCAATTGAGCAGGATCACAAACAGCAGGAAGAAGTTTCCCAGTCGTCGGCTCACACTTACCAGACAGACAACAGCAATAAGTTGCAGCAGTTTCCCGATGAAATTACCAAAGTAGGGATTAATGGTCTCCATCATAAACCTGGTGGTAAGGTTTGCTTCCGCCTCGGTACCGTACTGAGCGATAAAGACGGTGGTTGACAGGTAATCAAAGAACATCGTGATTACCAGAATAATCCACCACACGGGATACCGGTTTAATGAAAAGAGGAGATTCTCCCTCAATTTGATTTGTTGATCTAAAATCCTCATATGGATACGTTCCATTGTTCAATGAGTTTTTCTAGCTGATATAAAACTAGACGCTCATCGTGATCCTGCCCGTCTAACCCTCAATTATCGCTCGCTGGTGAATGCAGCCAGCTGTTCGATTCCAATCAATTCGATCGATTTAGCGGCAGCGAATTTCTTTGCTTCCGGGGTGAATGTGCCAGATGTAATAACTATTCCTCCTGTCGCCCGCTCAGCAGTCATCACCTCAAACAGCTCCCGGACATCGGAGACATCGACAGTGAGTGAATTCCACTGGCGAGTTCGAGCAAGGCGCAGCTTTCCCCCTTTCTGCACGCGCAGGTCCGCGGTACCCTCCAGGCTCCCATCTTGCTCGAACATCACCGTGTAACCGCGGCGCCGATACGTTTCAGCAACCAGTTGTTCAACCTGCCAGCGGTCCAGATCACGGATGGAGTTCATATCCCTCCGGGCGGCCAGTTGTTTTTTCCTTTTTCGAACCGCCACGGCTGAAAAGGGTGCGGGTATCAGTAAAACCAGACCAATGAGGTGGGCATGGTCACGGAGCGTTTCGACCATCCCCGCAAGAAGCTGCTCCTGCAGGGGGATAAGCGGTAGAATGAATCTCAGGATGATGAAAACGACTACGGCCGAAAAGACACTCGTCTGCCAGGAAATCTCGGTGAACACATCGAATATGCTTTCTTTTCTTCTTCCCATGGTATTTGTGCGAGGATGAATTATTATGTTGAAATATTTGATGATTTTATTGCAATTAGTTGCTTTTTGTCAATTTCGATCTGGGCTGCTCAGCAGCAGGATCGATAGTGGGTCGGTTTCATCTGAGGTGGTTCATGATTTTTGGTGCGATGAATTTTCCAGTGGTGCCCGTGGTCGAAGAAATTCGTAGCTTTGCAGGACTCGGATTCGACTATCTTGAGCTGGCAATGGACCCGCCCGAGGCGCATTACAGCATAGTCTCCGAGAACCGTCTGGCTATAGCTGAAGCCCTCGCAGATCATGGAATGGGAATAGTCTGTCATCTGCCAACCTTCGTCAGCACGGCTGATCTCACCGAAAGCATACGACGGGCTTCGATTGCGGAAATGAAGCAGTCTCTTTCAGTTGCGGCGGAATTGGGAGCTCAGAAGGTCGTCCTCCATCCACCCATGATCAGCGGTATGGGAGTTTACGTGTCCGAGAGAGTGAGAGGCTATGCATTGGAGTTCATTTCCGATATGGTCGAAATGGCCGAGGTTCTGGGAGTCACCATCTGTCTTGAAAACATGATGCCTAGAAATGGGTTTGGGGTGGAGCCCGCCGAGCTCGATATGCTGTTCTGGCGTTTCCCCTCCTTGCAGTTCACCCTCGATACCGGTCATGCCAATCTGGGGGAAGGGGGCAGGAGTCGTCTTGCCGAGCTGATAGAGCGCTTCGGGGAGCGGCTTGGCCATATCCATCTGAGTGACAATCGCGGCCTGTATGATGATCATTTTCCCCTCGGCTCAGGCACGATCGATTTTCAGCGCCTTGCCAAATCTTTGAAAGAAATTGGTTATGACGACACGATCACGTTTGAGGTTTTCAGCGAAGATCGCAATCTTCTGGTGCAAAGCAGGGATCTCTGGATTGAGCTGATGCGTTAACCGGTAAATCTCTCAATCAGCACCGGAAGGTGCCGTCTGGTCACAGTCTTTTCCGGTGGGTCTCATTGATTGTGGTTCGTTCCACTCTGATATGGTCATTTCTCCTACGCATTGAGATGGTGGCAAATTTCTTCGATGTGACAGTGGTCCGTCCCGCAGCATCCTCCAAAGATAGGCAGGTTGGGCAGAATCTGGATGAGGGCTGCATTGTCTTCACCCAATTCAGATAAATTACCCCGATCCAACTCCTCGCATTCCTCCAGTTCGGCATGGCTCTTTTTCGAGGCATTGGCTCTGATGGCGCCAATGCGGCCAACACTCTCGACCATCAACCGGAACATCTCTGAAATGGCA
>CBFCWR010000072.1:0-10927 GCA_965601575.1 uncultured Desulfofustis sp.
GCCATCAACAGAAATGTCTGAGCGAATTATCCGAAGACTTGAAAAAAACCAATACAAGTTTCCATTTAAGCATATTTCTTATGATGCAGGGCACAATATCAGGGTTGAAAGTTGGCCGGACTTACTCCAATTTATAAAAAAACACTTCCCAAGGTGAATTCTCTATAACCCATTTTGCAATCTACTTCTGACTACAAGGATTTGAGATAGGCAGTGGAGTGGCTGCCTTGAGATTTCGGAGGTCGGATGAGTTGAAGATTGTTCCTGTCGTGCCGAGATAAATCCACAACCTCGGGGGGTCCGTTCGGGACCTTGGGGGAGCGTCGGGTAACCGGTACTTCTACCCGGAAGCATATGCGAATAGAGATAATTGCAACTATTGATAACCCTATTCTATGAGTCTTTAACCATACCCACCGTTCTGAAGTTTAGCTTTCTAAGTGACAATCTTTGCGAGCTAAGAGATTCTTCTACATCGGCACCGAGATTGGGCAGGATGTCTTTAGAAAAATTCAGATCGGATTTCAAGCTCAAAAAAAAAGCGATACAAAAGAATTTACCCGTGCTTTTATTTCAAAAACGAATGTTCTCCGAAAGCGGACCTTGATAAGAGTCCTTGTTGTCCAAACGCAGTACACTTACTGTCCCTAGGAGATCTACCTGCATGTCTGCAATCAAATGGTGGTCCTTGAGTATCCACCCCTCGGGCAGCGTAGGTAAGTCCGAAGAACGGTCAAGACTTCTGGAAACTCCGATGAACTGTTCACCTTCAGGACTTAAGAGAATGCTCACCGTTCGGCCAGCTGAATAGTGTAAAATGTGATATTTTTCAAGTTCCGTTTTTCGAATCAAGCCCTTATCGTCCAGGCGATTATTTACTGAAATTAGCCGGACCACCTGAAGGAATTCCCTGTCAAAGGCTCGCATATAGCTGTATTGTCCCTCAGCGCACCCCGGTGACTTTAGAAACCGACCATCGTCTGCTGACGGAATACGGGGATCGTTTTTTTGCCAGAAAACCCAAAAGAGCGGCAGAGAAAATTCTGCAAAGGATTCGGGGGTCCAATTTCCTGTCCCCCAAACTTCGCGACCTATAAGGTTTATTATTTCGTAGCCAGCTTCTCCATCCTTAAATGATGGGGGATTGGGGCGACAGAGTAGCCTGTCACCCCGGCTACATCCTGCTAATACGCTGAATAAGATCACTATAAACGCAAAAATTATGCTGGTTCTATATGTTGCTTTCATTGGCTTTACTTTCTAGATCATCTATTTCGGGTAATGGGCTGAATTGGGTATTCCTAACAAAGGCGATCACAATGTTAAGGTCCATGACATCGACCATCTAAATCGGTGGGCTCCCTGGGTAGCCTAGCATTAGCAAGACAAGCCAAACTATGAGGTTCAATCATTCACTGCGTGCGAACGTAGCTAGAAACATATTTCAATGACTTTGCCAGCCTGGCGCCTGTCATGGTAACCTCCACGATCAAACGATCCCCACTTGCACGGTATAATGTAGTGCGCTCCCCTCCGCTGCTACGGGCCAAAACGATCAGCAATGAATCTTGCATCTTGGCGCTTATTTGTGCCTTTCCTGCGCGACCCGACACCTCGATTGGGGGACCTTCAAGCTCTAGATCGAGTCGGCCATTTCCGGATGCAATCGACACCTTCTCACCCTTGATCTCGATAAGAAGGCTTTGGGGTGGTGAAGTGCGCTCAGAAAGGCGGTCGCGGGCCTTGACTTGCTGGAAGTCGGCCAAATGCCCGGTTGCCTCATTGATGGTCTGCATACGCTCGTTCTTCTCATCTGCCGTTTCCGCTACTTGCCATTGGCCTGTAAGCGGCGATGATATCTCGGTGGCACTGGCGATGTCTGTCATCGAAAATAGGGCGCCCAGCGCTAAGAGTGTCGTAGCTCGGACAAGAAGGACTAAATTGGGGTTGGCAATTCGTACCCAGCGCAACTTAAAGGCTTCGTAGATGTATAAAGTTTGGTTGAAGTTCTCAGTTCTCATTTTTTAATGTCTCCTTATATGCTCAACTAGTCTAGCCCCTTAAAAATTGATGAATTTTTCAGGCCCGGGAATTGATTTTCGGCTAAAAAATCAATCAAGCCGTCAGCCACAGCGTCCACCCCCTCGCCTATACCTCGAATGCTATTAGCCTGAGCGGTGATATTTGCCAAACCAATGGTCTGGCCATCGGCTGAATCCTGCAACCTGACCTGGACAATGATCTGTTTTTCGAACGCCCCATCATCTACATGTATTACTGATCCTGACACTTGCAGCAGCCTGCCAGGACCTGTTCCATTCCTGAATTTTGATAACTCTAGATGTATTTCATTGTTTAATACTCCCAGAAGTTCTTCACTTAACAGACTCCCGACATTGCTGGTAAAAGGGCTGATATCAAGGCTATCGTATTCCTGAAGGTTCTTGACAGGGCTTATCACCAGGATATCGCTGGTTCCGCCACGGGCTGTGTCAACTACGGTCATGGCCACCATTCCGCAACCAGCCGTGTTAGACAGACTCATGGCAAGAAGTATCATTATGTAAATCCTGGTCATACTTGTCTCCTGTTGTTAATTACAGCGCAGTGTCGAAACGAACGACCAAACTCAAATTCTCCTTGGCGGAGACCTGAATGATGTTGACGCCTGTTGATCCAGCAGAAGAATTCTATTATGCACCGGTAAATCTTTTCCCGAAAATGTGGCGCGCACCAATGTGCCAATGTCATCGACAATGAGGGCCAAGCTTGGAATGAGCACTAAAATGATCACCGTGGCGAATATGATGCCATAACCCAAAGAGAGGGCCATTGGGATCATGAAGCGTGCCTGCATTGAAGACTCAAAAATCATCGGAGCAAGGCCGCCAAAGGTCGTTAGGGTCGTCAGGATGATCGGCCTGAAACGTCTCTTGCCGGCGCTGTGGAAAGCCTCGTAGAGACTCAAACCTTTTGCCCTTTGTTTATTGGCATAGTCAATGAGCACTAGAGAGTCATTGACCAGCACCCCAGACAGGGCGACGATGCCCATCATACTCATTACACTCAGGTTGTATCCCATGAGCATGTGACCGATTACTGCTCCTACGATCCCAAAGGGTATGGCACTCATCACGATTAGTGGCTGCAAGTAACTTCTGAATAGAATCGCGAGAAGCAAATAGATGATCATCACTGCTCCACCGAAGCCATACAGCAGGCTGCTGAAACTTTCCTGCATGTCAGCCTGTCGCCCCTGATAACTGTAGTTCAAACCCGGATAATCCTGGGCCAGTTGCGGGAGAATCCTGGAATCAAGAGCATCCCTGACAATGGCTGTTTCACCGATGGGTTCGACGTCGGCCTCGACGGTAACAGTCCGTCTTCCATCACGACGCTTGATGATGCTATACGCACGACCCCGCTCCATATCCGCCGCGTAACTTAAAGGTACGAACTCACCATTGGGGGCCTGGATAAACATGCTTTCAACGTCGTACTCGCTCAGCCGCTCATCTTCAGGTAATCTGACCCGCACTGTCACCTCGTTACGCCCACGCTGCTGCTTCAGGGCTGCAACCCCCTGGAAGCTGTTACGTACCTGGATGGCAATAGCAGCTGCCGTGAGCCCCAAGCTCTCACCCTCGGGAGTAATGCTGAAATCGAGTTGCTCCTTGCCGGGTGTATAACCGTCATCCACATCAGTGACCTGGCTGAATTTGCTAAGTTTAGCGGACAGTGCCGTACTGGCCTTGTCCAGGGTATCAATGTCCCGATGACTCAGTTCAATTGACAAGGATTTGCCGCGGCCCGGTCCACCGCGATCAAATTCATACCGAATCGATTCTAGACCAGGGATCAATCCTGTTTCTTTCCGCCACAAGCGGGTCAGCTGCTGGGTGGAAATCGGTCGAATTTCCGGATCGACCATGAAGGCCACAACTTCTATCTCGTTATTGTTGATAACGGCGAAAACATCTGAAAACGGCTCCGGCTTTCCAGACTCTTCAGCAACCCGCTGGAGCGATTCAACCAGTATTTCCCGCACATCTTCTGCTTTGGCCATTGGGCTGCCATAAGGAAGTGAAGCAGTGGCAACAGCATAATCCGATTCCACTCGGGGCATCAGGATCATTCCAATGCGTCCACTCAGCACATAACCTGCTGTAACGAGCAGTACTGCAATTCCTATTGCAAATGTAAGATAGCGGTAGCGAAGAAAACGGTGGAGCAGTGGACCGTAAACCGAACTAATAAATATCGATAAACCACTACTGACCCGCTGCTGCTGCCGGCCCAAAAAACCAAGGGCAGGTCTTTTAGCTTTTCCAGCCAAATGTGCCAGGTGGGCGGGCAGAATAAAGAGGGATTCGAGCCAGGATATGATAAAAACGGTGACCACTACAATAGGTATTACTTTCCAGATCTTCCCCATGACTCCTGGCACAAAAAGGAGCGGTAGAAACGCAGCCACATTGGTAAGGATGCTGAACGTTATAGGGGTCGCTACGTCCCTTGCTCCGTATATTGCCGCATTGACAATGCTCATGTTTTTTTGGCGAAACTCGTAAATATTCTCGCCGGCGATGATCGCATCATCTACGACGATGCCGATGGCGACGATAAACGCGAACATGGAAATCATGTTGATCGAGACGTCAAAGCCGGGCAATAGGAGCATGCACCCCAGAAATGATATCGGTATCCCCATCGTGACCCAAAAAGCGAGCTTGAACTGCAGGAACAAGCCGAGCAGCCCCAGTACCAGTAACAGTCCAATCGCTGCATTTTTCAAGAGCAACTCAAGGCGCTGCTGATAAACGATGGACATGTCCTTGTTGATAACCCACTCAATTCCTGGTGGCAGCTCAGCCTCTATTTCATTCATGACTGTGCGCACGCTCGTTGCAACACCGTTGGGTGTCTCATCACCTACCCGGTAAACAGCCAAAGCAATCGTCGGCTTGCCGTTCAACGTGACCACGTGATCACTTTCTTCAAATCCCTCACTGACCTCCGCAACATCATCGAGGTAGAGAACAGAACCCTCGTCGGTGGTGATGATCGGTATCCTGCTGAACTCATCGGCCCAATCACGCCGGTCTTTAACCCTGAGCAGGATTTCTCCGGTTTTGGTTTTGATCTCGCCGCCTGGGATTTCAACCGACGCATCCCGGATTACATTAGCGACAGCCTCCATGCTTAGCCCATGGGTGCGTAGCTGCTCCTGGCTGATTTCCACATGGATTTCATAATCGCTTGCACCAATGATACTGACCTGAGTAATCCCATCCTGCTGGAGGAGTCGGTCACGAATGTCCTCTCCCAATTGCCTCAATACCCATTCTGAAACGTCACCTGTGAGATTGAGCTGCAGGACTTCCCGCTTGCTTGAGCTTACGGACACGACCGGTTCTTCAGCATCTTCGGGAAAGGTGGTTATTCTATCGATCTCCTGCTTAATTTCTTGAAGCACCTTCCGGCGATCCGTTCCATCCAGCAGTTCGGCTACAACTCTTCCGCTTCCCTCTGAAGCAGTGGAGGAAATTTCCCCAACCCCTTCGATGGACTGTACAGCCTCCTCCACGACCAGGATGATACCTTGTTCGACCTCCGCGGGGCTCGCACCCGAGTAGGCAACAGTGATGCTGACACTATCGAGTTCGAACTCGGGAAAAACTTCCTTCTTTATCGAAATGGCACCGTAAATCCCCCCCAGGATTAGCATCACCATAAGTAGGTTAGGTGCAATCCGATGCCCAACCATCCAGCCGATGGGCCCCTGGCCGAGCCTATTCATACTATTCATGTGTGCCTCCTTCGAGGCCGTTGAGTGCCTCTGAGGTACTCGCTACAATACCCTCAACCTGTCCTTGGAGATCACCGCTGAGGGCGTTAGTGGGCTTCAGCGGCAATCCTTGGACGGGGGTTGAAATATTTGAGGTAACAATGTTTTCTCCCGAAGAAATACCATCAGTGATGAGGACGAAGTCTTTGCTCTTAAACCTCACGGTTACATCTCGTATGGAGAGTTTTCCAAACTCGTCATACAGCCAGAGTCGGTCACCATCGCGCAGATACTCCCGGGGAATCTGCGCAGCCTGGTCTATGGTTTTACCCTCGATAACTACCCGAACATAGGAGTCGATCAAGATCTGCGGTTTACTAGCATTTATCGGTTGCAGAGAAAGTGGGTCCTCTACCTCAATCAGCAGCCTGGCCATCCTGCCCTGGCTCTCCAGACTGGGAAGCAGCTGGATCACGGTACCCTCCCGAAAAGTATCCTCGCCCCAGGCTTTAGGGTTGTATATCTTCACTTCGCTACCATGCTTAGCCGAATCCGTTGGCAAGGTGACCCACTGGAGCTGCTCCTCGGGAATCGATACCTCCACCCAATATTTGTCAGAACCAATGAAGGTAGCCAGCGTGGATGACGAGGATACCCAGGTGCCGATATTCATGTGCACCGCACTGACAACACCGTTGAAAGGAGCTGTAATATTCGTTCTGGCCAGGTTGAGCTCGGCCTGTTTCTTTTTGGACTGGGCGACCGCAAGCTCGGTTTGCAGTGTACTGAGCTGGGGTTCACGCAGCATTAACCGCTTTTCCGATTGGCTCACCTCCTCGCCCAATAGATCGAACTCTCGTTGAACGACCAACTGGTTTCCTTCCTCCAGAGCCAGATCGTTCTGCGCCCGGACCACGTAATTCTTTTGTTGCTCCAGGGCTAGGAGATAATCGGAGGGGTCGAGTCGGAGCATGACGTCTCCCTCAGCAAGATGTCCGCCCGGCAGGAGATTCTCACTCACCTCGATTACCTCACCGCTAACCTGCGGCTTCAGGTCTATGGAGCGAGAGGCCTTTACTACTCCCATCGCCCGGAGTCTAGTCGGATGGGTTGCAAAACTCACTGGGGTGGTTTCCACCGCCACTCTGCTCGTTCTGGTGGGTACCGGTTGAGCTTGAGGTCCGGTACGCAGCAAGTGTAAGGTGACAACGATGCCAACGGCTATCGCTGCAACTGGAAACACATAGCGGCAGCAAATAATAAAAGCTGTCTTGAAATTTGGCCTGCTATGCTGCCGTTGCCGACCGGCCATAATATCTTCTTGCCCGTGTTGTACTGAATGTTTCATATCTTTTTCTCCATCGGTCTTGCCGCCGTCATTCACGCCTCAAGTCAGATCAAGATTTGTCCTTCATCAGTTGGTAGTCCCACCCGTGACCAAGTGCACGGCAGAGTTCTATACGATTGAGCAGAAGGTCTTTCTGAGCGGTGATTTTGCTTTGTTGCAGTGATTGCAGGGAGGTAAGCGCAGTCAGAACCCGCTGATAGTTCTCCACCCCCTTAAGATACCGTTCCTTCACTTGTTCCATGGTTTGGGTTGCAAGGCTGAGCTGCATTTCAAGGCTTTGTATATATTGCTGTTGTTGCATCTCAGCGAGCAATGCATCCTCGACCTCGCCCACTGCAGTTATCAGGGATTGGCCGTAGTCGTGCAGTCTCTCCCTGGCTACCGCACTAGTGCGTTCGACCTCAGCCTTTCTCCTTCCACCATCAAGCAGTGGGGCGGTCAATCCGGCCATTATGGAGCCGAGATAATCACTGAACACGGTGCTGGTCGAACTGCCAACGGTTTCCAACGAGGCGGTGAGACGCAGCGCAGGGTACTGATCGGCAACAGCTGCAGCCACCCGTGAATCGGCGGATTGCAAGGCCAAAAAGGATGAACGTACATCGGGACGCAAACTGAGCACTTCGGCAGGAACACCTGTGGCTGGCAATGCTGGTAGTTCAATGAGTTGCCCGTTTACTTCCACAACTTCTGAACCAGGTACCTGGCCCATTAGTACAGAAAGTTTATGTCTGGTTTGTCCCTCCTGTAAAAGTTGTAGTTCAAGTTCCCCCCGTTGGGTCTCAATGAGTTGTCGTTGCTGCAGGACATCGGCAATTGGTACCTGCCCTGTTCTGAATTGGGCTGTAATCAACTCAAGTGCGTTGATGTTAGTTTTGATTTGCTCCTCAAGCAGCCTTAAAGAGGCTGTCTGCTGGATCAGTAGGTACCAGGTTCCAGCTATTTCGGCGGTTAGAGTCATGGCAGCTGCATCTAGATCAGCCCCGCTGGCTTCCATATCCAAGCGGGAAGCCTGAATCTCTGAGTCGATCTTTCCCCACAGGTCAACCTCATAAGAAGCAGAAAGACCGAGCACAGCCCGATCCGTATTTATCGTAGTGCCATCGGTTTGGTTTTTTGAATGACTGCCACTGGCCTCTCCATCAATGACAGGGAAGATAGCCGCTCTGTTCCTACGGTACAGGGCTTCCGCCTGGGAAAGACGCTCCCAGGCACTTTTCAGGGAAAAATTATCGGTCAGGGCCTGCTCTATGAGAGTGTTTAACTGGTCATCACCAAACGCCAGCCACCATTTCCCAGCAAGCTCGGTTGAGCCGGACAGGGAGAAGGAGGTCGGCAGCTTTAGTGAGGACTGCTCGAGCGGCTCGACCTTGCCGGCACAGCCAGACAAAAGGATGATCGTGCTGAGTGCCGCGCTACATATTAAGTTCTTCATTTCCATCGTTTCAAAGAATTCAAGCCAGGTATTGTAATAATCCAAGATCGAAGCGTTGCTTATTGTCGCTAAGCAATACAGTATTCTGCGAATTAGGAGGAAATGTGGAAAGATTGTGCAAATGCGGATTTAATACTCAGAATGCTTTATTATCGCGTAAAAGCCAGTTATGAGGATATGCCCAATGTGCTGAACATTATGAAACTGTCCATCCAATATAAGCTGCTGATCGCCATGTTTTGCGCCACTATAGCCGTTGTTGGCATCATGGCGGTGGTTATCCAGTGGAGTTTTGACCGTGGATTCTTGGAATACCTGAACCTCGAGGAACAGAAAGGAATCACCCGGCTGATCCGGCAACTGGAGGTCTATTACGAGGAGCAGCAAAGTTGGGACGCATTTATCGAGCAGCCGATGCTCGTGGTCAAAATGCATGCCTTGACCCTCCCCATGGGCGACAAGAGAGAACAGCTACTGGCCTTAGTAGAAAACGAAGAGATTCCTAAGTGGATAATGAATACCGCTGAGGAGAACAAGGATATGCCTCTCAATCCGCTCCAGCGGATCGTCTTGCTGGATGAAGAGCAGAATATCGTTTTTGGCAGGAAGTGGGGGACGCGTTTACCGTCAATGCACCAGATAATGTACGAGGACAGGTCAGTTGGCAGCTTTGGCATTTATCCTCCAGTTGAGATTTCCGAGAGACATCAATTGCTCTTCGTCGAGAAGCAGAGGCTGTTCATTCTTCTGGTAGTGATCGCAGCAGTATTCATCACCATTGGTATCTCGCTGCCACTGGCCTATCATCTCACAAAGCCAATACGACGCCTCTCTGAAGCTACCAGACAGCTCAAATCCGGCGATTACGCAACCAGGGTGAAGAATAATGCCAACGATGAGTTGGGAAGGCTCTCCAAAGACATCAATTCTCTTGCGGAAACTCTTGAGGAAAACGAGATACAACGAAAATTGTGGGTAAGCGATATCGCCCATGAACTCCGCACTCCGCTAACCGGTCTTCAGGGGGAAATTGAAGCATTGCAGGATGGGATTCGTGAACCGAAAACTGAGACCTACGATCGATTGCACCAGAGCGTCACGCGGTTGAACCGGCTCGTTGAAGATCTTTATGATCTTTCCCGATACGACCTGGGCACATTTTCCATTTTACCTGAGGAAATTGACTTTTACGAACTTGTGGCCAATGAGGTAAAAGCCCATAGATATGAAGCTGACAGGGCAAGTGTGAACCTTGAAATGACGCCAAGGGGCATTCCCGACACTCTCTCGCTTCATGGCGATCGTCAACGACTTGCGCAGCTCGTGGGTAACCTTCTTACCAACAGCATTCGCTATACATATAAAGGGGGCCTCGTAAGGGTTGAGGTGACAGACTCAGTTGATTCGGTGCAGCTGGTTGTTCTGGACACGATGCCCGGAGTTCCCGATGAAGCGCTTTCAAGATTGTTCAATCGCCTGTACAGGGTGGATCAAAGCCGCAGCCGCGGTCTCGGCGGGTCAGGCCTGGGGCTGGCGATCTGTCAGCAAATTGTTCTGGCCCATAACGGAACGATAACTGCAAAGCACGCACCGCAGGGCGGGTTGTGGATACAGACTGTTCTTCCAAAAGCACAGGAAGAGTCATGAGCCGAACGGTTCTCATCGTCGAAGACGAACGGTCTGTTGCCGATTTGCTCAACGATTACCTGCAGGCTGCAGATTTTGATACCCACATCATCAATAACGGTGATGAAGTAATTAGTTGGGTGAGACAGTATGATCCTAAATTAATCCTCCTCGATATAATGCTGCCTGGAAAGGACGGCGTCAGTCTGTGCAGAGAAATCAGGGCTTTCTCCTCCGTGCCGATCATTATGGCTACTGCCAAAGTTGACGAAATAGATCGGCTACTTGGTCTGGAGCTAGGAGCCGATGATTATATCTGCAAACCGTTCAGCCCTAGGGAAGTTGTTGCCAGGATAAAGGCAGTTCTACGCCGTACAGAAGGTGCTCCAGCAGACCAGGGCAATCTGATCACAATTGACAATGAAGGATATCGGATATCTATTCAGAATCAAGATTTGAAACTGACGAAAGTTGAATTCCGTCTATTTAAAATACTATATTCCCAACCGAATCGAATTTTCTCCAGGGATCAGCTCATACAGCGAATCTACGACGACCACCGAATGGTCAGCGACCGCACAATTGACAGCCATATCAAGAAATTGAGGCTAAAGATATCACGCGCACAACCAAATCTTGATCTTATAAGATCTGTATATGGTATTGGGTATAGCTATCAAACGCCTGAAGCTATTTAAAAAAATGTCACAGAAATGGGAATCTCTAATCT
>CBFCWR010000073.1:0-10823 GCA_965601575.1 uncultured Desulfofustis sp.
CCTCGATCCAGCCGGGGTATTTTTCACTTTGCAGCGGAGTCCGGCGGTCAAAAGCGCAGAAATCCGGGCCAAGATTGCCGAACCCCCTGATCCGGTTTCGATCCACGGGCGTGTTATATGCGCTGTAATCGGGGCCCAGGGCCACATGCTCGATGCCAGCAAGCTCGACTATATAATCGATATGGGCCAGAAGGTCACCAACATCTGGTGTTTCTTTATGCTGATTCACCAAGGCTGCCCTGAAACTCACCCCAACCACTCCGCCTCTTTCGGCAATCGCGCGTATTCGATCGTCACTGAGGTTCCGCCTGTGGGGAGATACACCAGCGGCACAGCTGTGCGAGTCTATCACCGGGTTTGAAGTCAGGGACAGCAGATCGTAGAAGCCGGAATCAGACAATTGGGCCGTATCCAATACCATACCGAGACGATCAGCCTCTTTTACGACCTGGGCGCCGAAACCGGTGAGTTTCCCCCTGGTTCGTTCCTGCCCGACCCCGTCGCCGAGACGGTTTCTGGAATTGCCGGTCAGCTGCAGCCCTCTAAGCCCGAGACGATACAGACTTCTTAGTGAGGAGCGCAGATTCAGATTAGCCTTGCCATGCAGCACCCTGCCCCCGGCGATTGTTGCCAGAACCACGATCTTTCCCTCGCCCAACGCTCGATCGATATCCTCCTTTTTTCTGCACAGGTAAAAGGAAGTACACCCTGCTTCGAGCTCGCTGTTCAGTATATCGAGTTTCTTGTGCGCATCCCAGAAACGGTATTCCGAAGCTGAATACACCACCTGGACAACATGGTCGCCGCCCACCGCCATATTAACGACATTCACCCCCTGTTTTCTAAGAATCGGCAGGTAAATCTCGTCGAACAGGTGCCTGGTCCCGGTGATGGCCTGCTCCTCGTTGATTAGAAACTGATAGACATACTCTTCCAGAATATCTTGATGAGTATCGCAGACGACTGCTGAACGATGCAGTTCCCGTCCGGTCATCGCAATGTCTCCCTGAACAGCCGCATCATATTACCGCCGAGGATTTTACCGATATCCTCGTCCGAAAAACCATGATCAACGAGATAGTCGGCAATCACGTATGCTTCCGACAGGTCGCCCGGTTCATCCAGCATGTGGTTGCCCTTGGGAATACCGGTGTAAAAACCCTCTATCGATCCGGGCGCCGGACACATGGCTCGATGGATGTTGTGAACCAGCTCAAAATTGTCAAAGTCCAGGCCAAGGCCGACATGGTCAATGCCAATCAGCGAGGCGATGTGGTCGATATGGCGGATCACGTCTTTGAAAGTGACCAGTTCACCTGTCTCGTGTGCACCTTTGAGTATTTCAGTTTTCACGATCTCCATACCGATGACGCCGCCATTTTCTCCAATTTTTCTGATGCGCTGGTCATCAAGATTGGCAGGATTGTCGCAGACCGATTTGACTCCCACATGGGAAACGAGTACCGGTTTCGAGGATACCTCGATGGTATCGTAGAAGGTTCGCTCGGTCATATGGGTCAGATCGGCGAGCATGCCCAGGCGATTCATCTCCTCCACCAGACTGACCCCGAAAGTGGTGAGTCCTGCATCGGCACGGGCCTCACCCATGCCGTCGCCAAAGCGGGTGCGGCCGCCGCCGCAGATACAGTTGACCCGCAGACCGAGCCGGTAGAAGGTGCGCAGCATACAGAGGTTTTCCTCGTCCGCCCTACCCTCCAGGGCTCTGGCACCCTCAAAGGCAAGCAGTACGGCAATTTTACCAGCCTCCACCGCCTGCTCGATCTCTTCGGCGTAATGACAGATTCGAAAGGAACTCGACTGCTGTTCTTCCAGCCGCAGCATATCGATCTGCTCGAAACAGCCGAACTCGAGATTGTCGGATAAGTTACAGGTACACGGTGAGTTGCCTCCGACACTTGTGGCGATCACGTTGATGCCGCCGGAACGCAGTGACGGACCGTAATGGGTGTCGAAGATATCCTTTTCTCCCAGTGCCTTGCGGATGGCAAACTCGAACATCATGTGATTGTGCGCATCGACGATAATCGACTCTTCGTTTAATCGTCGAGCGCGCTCGCTGATTTCGTCTTTGTCCCTTTTGGTGAACTCAGTCATCACAGCAAATGTCCCAAATAGAATCACCGGATCAAAAATGATCCGGTGATTGCGCTCCCTGTTGCTCTCTGCTTAAACGGTTCGTCTACCCTTTCACGGCTCCATGGGTCAGGCCCGCCACAATATAGCGCTGAAAAAACATTACCAGAAAGATCAGCGGTATGGTAATCGAAACCGCGCCGGCAATACCGTGCATCAGTTTGGTCAAATCATCATCGGCAAAAATATAGTTGGAGAGCGCTGCGGTCATGGTCATGTGATCACCGCTCATCAACTGGCTCGAGATCAGAAAGTCGTTGTAGGCGAGCAGAAATGAGAACAGGCCGGTGGTAATTACCCCGGGCCACATAACCGGCATAATCACCTTGATAAAGGTTTGAATTCGATTGCACCCGTCAACCAGCGCCGCCTGATCCAGTTCCTCCGGGATGTTGACGAAGAAGGACCTGAGCATCCAGATGGTAAAAGGCTGATTGATCGCCACCAGCACGATGATCAGGGTTTCGTAGCGGTTCCATATGCCCAGAGACCAGAACGCAGGTTTATAGGCAACCAGCATGACCACATGGGGCATGGCCCGGAACACCAGGGCGCCGATCAGCAGCCAGAATCCCAGGCTGCCACGGTAGCGCGACAGGGCATAACCGGCCAGACAGCCGATGGTCAGGGACACGGTCATCGTTCCCAGGGTGATGATCGTCGTGTTCAGTGCCTGCTTCCAGAAACCGTCAACTACCCAGACCGTGTAGAAATGATCGAAGGTAACCGGAGCGAAAAGCTTCGGGGGCAGACTGAAGGCGTCGATGGGAGCCCGAAAGGAGATCAGGAACATCCAGAGAAACGGAAAGGCCGCCAGTACCGCCCAGAAGATCATGAATCCCAGGCTGAACGTCTTGAAGGATTTGGGTATCTGCATCCGGCTCAGGCTCCTCTCTGTTCACGGTAAGTTCTTCTTAAAAACGGCACCAGCAGAATGACGATACCGATTACCGTCAATATTGCCGAGGCTGCAGCCTTGTGATAGTTGTCTTCGAAATTGAGAATATAGTAGGTCAGGTACTGCAGCGAGTTGGCGAACAGGTTGGAACCGAACACCAGAATCGGCTCGAAGATCCTGTAGGCGTCCATGATGTGGATCATGGTGATGAAGACGAACAGTGGGGCCAGGTGCGGAATGACCACATACCAGATACGCTGCCAGAAGTTGGCGCCGTCCACCATGGCCGCCTGCAGGGCGTCACTGGGTACGGTCTGAAGACCGGCATAAAGGATCACAAAGGCAAACGGCGTCACATGCCAGACACCGTAGAGAATTATCAGGGATCTGATGGTGATGGCGTCCTTGAGAAAATATACTTTGGTGTCGAACATCTGCTCCAGAAGCGCGGCGATCACGGCATTGTCGAGGAACAGCCAGTAAATGGAGAGTGATCCGACCACCGGAGTGATGATAAACGGCAGGAGCGAAGTAAAGATCAGCGGGCCTCGCATCCACTGGGCCACGCTGTTCACCGCCAGGGCCACCAGGAAGCCGAGCACCAGTATGCACGGTGTGGTGATAAAAGCATAGAGCAGGGTGAATTCGAGAGCTCCCCAGAAATCGATATCTATGAGATCGCGATATATCCCACGCAATCGTTCCCCTAATGGGGCGGGCGAGCGATCCTTCGAAAATGCAGCTCCGAGACCGGCCGGATCAGCCACCGACACGAAGTTCTGGGTGCCCACATATTCGGTTACCTTAACCGGGTTGCCGTCCTCATCCAGCACCGGCTGGGGAACTTTTTCGACCTTGGTCTGCTTCATCCCGGCAAAGGTCGGGACCGTCGAGGTCACCTCGACAATTTCTGTCTCGATATACGAATTGTAAACCGACAGATACATGACCCCGATAAGAGGCACCGCGATCAGAAGTATCATTGCCAGTACCGAAGGAGAAACGAAGGCGAGAAACGTTTTTAATTTCATAATCGTCCGGCCTCATGGTCGTTGCTGGTCAACAGGCTGCAGGACATCATCGCCCCAGTCCTGCAGCTTTCAGGACCGGGATGGGGCGGTCCCATCCCGGAATCAGCGGATAGCCGTCTCCGGTATCCTCTGGAACTACTTGATGTAGCCTTTTTCCTTGGCTGCCGCCACGTATGCAGCCTCGGCATCGGCGAGCGAATCCTCGGCGCTCTCCTTACCGGAAAGAAAATCACCGATGTTCGAGCCTATCGCGCTGTGGACCAAGCCGATCTGCGGCTTCATCGGATAGGGCGGTGCACCGGCTTTGGCGGACTCGTAGGCGCCCTTGGAAAAACGCGTTGGCTGATAGACCGAGCGCAGCCAGATGGTGATATCGTTGTTGCCCTTGACCACGTCCTCTTTGATTCCTTCCATCAGTACGCGGAAGGCCAGGTCACGGTCACCGTCCATATTCTTCGGCAGGACATAGCCGTCCCACCAGAGAGTGGTGGCCGGCGCACCGCCTGCAGTGATGGCGGGGGCGGGGGCGAAGTCGATCTTGCCAACCACGGTGGACTCGGATTCATCATCCATTTTTACGGCCCGGGAGGCCCAGAGGTTGGCGATGGCGATCTGACCCTGCTGAAACTGCTGCATGACTGCCGTTGAATCGAGGGCAAGCGCGTTGGGCGACATGTACCCCATGAGCTGCTTCATCAGTTCAAGCGACTCAACTCCTTGAGCGGAATTGAAAGCTGGCTGAGCAGAGCCCGGTTGAAAGAATTCGCCTCCAGCAGCAAGGAAGAGATTGACGAATTCCTGGGCCAGGTTCCAGCCTGACTTGTATGTGCCTCCAAGGGGAAATTCTATCGACTCTTCGCCCTTGAGTTTTTCGGCGGCGGCAATCACTTCCTCATAGGTCGTGGGCACTGCTATATTGTGCTTTTCCAACAGGTCTGTACGGTAGAACAGGTGCTGACAGTTGACCTGGAAAGCGATTGCTTGAGTCTCCCCGCCAAAACTGATCAGCATCGCATCTTCGATATTGTATTCGCTCTTGTATTTATCCACCAGATCATTCATGCTCTGCAGCTGCCCGGCTGCCTGTAGTGGTGGAATGGTGCTGTTCGACACCTGGGCGAGGTCATAGGGCGAGGACGAAGCGGCCAGCGCCTGGTTCGTCTCTTCCTTGTGCTCGGTGGTCATCTTGGCATTGACCTTCAAATCTCCCCCGGAACACTCCTCCATTGCACCGTTAACGACTTCAAGGGATGGATAACTGTTGGAGATGATATTCACCTCGCCCGATCCGCTCACCTTGCATTCCGCCAGTCCCGTGACCGGGGTTGCCAGCAGCATCGCCGACAAAAACAAACCCGCTACAAGTCTCATGTTCTTTCTCCCATGTTGAATTTTCTTTACCCTTAACCCGATTCTCTCCACTTTTATCTGCGCCGAACAAGTGCTGACCGCCAGGCGCTTCTGCTTGTCTAACTGGATGGATTGGTAATCGACAACCCTTCAGCATCATTTTCAAACAGGTGCATCTTGTCCATATTGAAAGTCAGGTCGATGGCGCTGCCAGGCTCCAGCAAAGCCGTTCCGCCAATAATAGCCATGAGCTCATTGGAGCCGACCGAAAGATCGACATAATTCTCCTTGCCAAGAGGTTCCACCACCGTGATATCGGCAGTCAGAAAGTCTGCGAAAAAATCTTCCTTTTTCTCTCTCTTCTTGCGAATGTCCTCGGGCCTGATCCCGAAGACGAAATCTCTGCCGCCATGGGCCTTAACTGCAGCGGCTTTGTCCTCGGGCATCTGCAGTTTGAATGAATCGGTCTGAACGAACATCGATCCGTTTTCTTCGACGATGGTACAATCGATAAAATTCATCGACGGGCTGCCGATAAAACCAGCGACGAACTTGTTGCTCGGTTTATTGTAAAGGTCGAGAGGAGAGCCCACCTGCTGGATAATCCCCAACTTGAGCACTACGATGGTGGAGCCCATGGTCATCGCTTCAACCTGGTCGTGGGTGACATAGACAACCGTGGTTTTCAGGCGCTGATGCAGCCGTTTCAACTCCATACGCATTTTGACCCGCAGCTTGGCATCGAGATTTGACAAGGGTTCATCAAAAAGAAAGACCTCCGGCTTTCTGACGATTGCCCGCCCCAATGCCACACGCTGCCGCTGACCGCCGGAGAGCTGTTTGGGTTTTCGTTCAAGCAGCTCGGTGATGCTCAGCAATTCCGCTGCATCTTTGACCATGACATCAATTTCGTCCTTTGGCATCTTGCGCATTTTCAGCCCGAAGGCGATATTGTCATAAATTGTCATGTGGGGATAGAGCGCGTAACTCTGAAACACCATGGCGATTTCTCGATCCTTGGGTGCCACATCGTTGACGAGCCGGTCGCCAATGTACATCTCACCAGCCGATATTTCTTCCAGCCCGGCAATCATTTTCAGGGTGGTAGACTTGGCACAGCCCGAAGGACCGACCAGGACGACAAACTCCTTGTCAGGAATATCGAGGTTCATTCCTTCGATGGCAACGAACCCGTTCGGATATTCCTTTTTCATATCCTTGATCACTATACCAGCCATGAACTCTTCTCCTCCTAAAGAAGTTATCTTATCTGCGTCGAGGTCGCGCCCACTGGTCCAGCGCATGATACAGGTGCTTTCGCACATTATCGGAGAACTGGACGTTCATGGGGCTCGATCTCGTAAAACCTAATTCTGGTGATACATTCGTGAGAAATTCGGCATCTAAGATGACTGACTCCCGGTGACAGGAACGCCGAAATGAATACGTAGTCAAACTAATCGTTCCCAAACCTCTTTGTCAATCAGTTTTTTTCCTCTCTAAACCGTTATTCCTCCAGTAAACCACCTGCCCCAAGCCAACCAGTGCAGTGCCTGAGATGAACAGATTACGGCACTCAGCCTCGGGTGGAGGAACGTATTATAATCTCCGTTTTCATTTTCAGGGTGACGGTATCCTGGCTGCGATCCTGTATCGCCCGGAGCAGGGTGTCAACGGTTGCCTCAGCCATCTTCGGCGCCGGTTGGGCGGCCGTGGTAAGGTCGTAGGCTGGCCAGCTCGCCATGGGAATATCGTCGACCCCGACAATGGAGAGTTCCCTGGGTATCTCGAGCCCGAATACGTTCCTGGCCGCGTCGATCGCCCCGAGTGCCATTAAATCGCTCACACAGAAGATGGCATCAGGACGATCCTCCCGGTCCAGAATTTTTCTGGCAGCTTCGAAACCTGAATCATAGGAAAAATCAGCGTGCTCACAGATACAATCGTTGATGCCATGTTCCTCCAGCCTGGTTATATAGCCTTCCGAGCGGTCCCTGCTGGTTGAACTGGTGATCTCCCCCATGATGCAGGCAAAGCGGTCGTGATGAGGAAGCAGGAGATCGGCAACCCGTCTGCCGGCATCGTAGCCGTCGCAATAGACCGCACTCAGTTCATTGTTTTCGGAGTAACGATTAAAGAGCACGATTGGCGTTTTGGAACGGGCACAGCCGTCAACCATAACCGAGGAAAGCTTGGCCGAAGTGATGATAAGACCATCGACCTGGTACTGAAGGGCAGTGGAGAGCACGTCCTCCACTTCCTTGTCATTGTCTATGTTGAGGAGCAAAGTGGAATAGCCGCTTTCCTGAATGTGCCTGGTAAAATCGGCAAGGACAGTGGTGTAGAAAGGACTCATGAACCGAGTCATTACCAGACCGATAATCTTGGTGGAGTTCTGCACCAGACTTCTGGCAATGACATTGGGGCGGTAATTCAGTTTATCGGCGGCTTCCAGTATTGCCTTCTTCTTCTTCTCGGATATCGATGCTCCGTCGGTAAATGCCCGGGACACAGCCGATTGGGATACGCCGGCAAGACGGGCAACATCAATCGATGAAGCTTGCTGAATTTTTTTCCTGGGTGCCATGGTCATCCTAATTGTCTTTGAATACGTATTCTCACTATAAGGGGTTAAGATCGAAAATTCATCTGTTTCCTCGAAGGAGATGTGACTGAGTTCGTCATGCCAGGCTGATTGTGATCTTCATACACTTGTTATTTTTATAAAGGTTAAGCCAGTCCCGATGGGGAAAGAATTGAATTCTGTCCCCTCACTGCTCTGCCTGCGACAGAAACGATTCAGGTGTGGAGCAGTTTCAGCCGTTCAATTTTTTCATACAGCCTCTTTACATATTTCAATGGGATATTGTCGGGGAACACTTCCGTTATAAAAGAAAAACTGGAACTGGTCCGGTGGATGAACTCGAACGCTTCGCTGAGAATCTGATTGTGATCGTATACCAGTTCAATGTCATGGCCCAGATCGACAAGTTTTACTTCGCTGGCAATACCCCCTGCTGACATGCGCATGGTCTCACCGTAATGGATACCCAGCATGCCGAAGGCAATCATACGACCATATGGGGTGCGATCCACATTGTCGAAGGTCTTGTATTGAACGAAATTCAATCCTTCATGTATGCCGAGCGCATGCCTGACGCAGCGGCGTGCGGCGTCATATCTCGTCTCATTTTCGCTGAGCATGGCAATGGGCAGGGACCAGTAGTCTTCAAAGGGATGATATTTGCGTTTGACGATGGCTATCGACAACTCACCGGTTTTGGCTATGTTGAGCACCACGCAGGTAACCACCAGACCGATGTTTGCCCTTATATACTGGCGCTTGATGCTGCGCACTATGCCGGGAGCATAAGTCAGCCCCAGTCCCTGGGTCTCCTGCTCGACGACAGGTACGGGTTTCGCCAGAAAGCTAATCCGGTCCCCTAGGCTGTCCTTGACCTCCTCCCAGTTCATCTGGATCCATACATAGAGATCGCCAGTGGTTCGGTTAGGATATTTTTCAAGTATATCATCCAGATAGGCACCCTCTGCAAAAGGCAGAAAAATACGGTTGTACCACTCTTCGGCAACTTCATGGATCTCTAGTTTACGGCCGACGATCTCCTCCAGATAGCCGGTGTAATGGCTGATGATACTGAGCAGATGACGATAGGACTGGGGCCGGGTCAACTTGATGTCGTAGCCCTTACCAAGCCGATTCAGCTTAGTCACTTCGAAAAAATTCACCTGCTCCTGAATTTTGTAGCGATCCCGTATGGTTAATTCCTTGGTCAGGGGAACGTCGACATGGAGTTCGGTGACCTCCGCGTCGATATAGAGCTGCTTTCGGTTTTTGGCGACCGATACCCGGTGGTGACCGTCGCGGACAAAATAGTATTCTCCTATTTTGAATACCGATATGGGCGGCAGACCTTTGTCCTTCTTCATGATCGAGTCAATAGCCGACCATCTGTCCTGGAGTTCGGCTTTTCTGGGCAGAAAATCTTTATCAAAATCTTCATACCTCGCCTCACTGCCAATGATGTTTTCCACCGGGATTTCTTTCAGACCGATGTAGTGTTCGTCTTTTGCTTTGGTCAGTTTGACAATCTGCTCGAGACTTGGGAGATAGTCCTCCTCATGTTTTAATTTCTTATAGATTGATTTGAAAAATGACCTGAACAGGGCACTATTGAAATTGTGAATCGAGGAACTGTCTGCAACCATTGTTTTTCCTATCGCAAAGGAGTTCAGTTTCCAGTCAATAATCGAGCACGTGGTGCTGGAAGGCATTGATTATGCTGGTCCCGCCAAAATTCATGATCCGTGGATTCTGGCTGTAGTTCAAATGCACATGACCATGGAGGTGAAACCTGGGTTCATATTGCTCGAGAAATTTTCTAAAAACCTTAAATCCCCGGTGAGGACCCTCCAGGTCACCCAGTCGATATGGCGGGGAGTGGGTAACCAGGATGTCAACCTTTCTGTGCAGCCAGAGATATGGCTGGAGTCTCAGAAACCTAAGCTGCATTTGTCTCTCGGAGTAATAGTAAGGCCCCGCATCAGGCTTATAGCTCATGGAGCCGCCCAACCCCATCAGTCTGATACCCTCATGATTGACGATCCGACCATCGAGCGAGGTCCAGCCCGGGGGCGGGCTGTCAAGGTAGCGCTCATCATGATTGCCTGGAACGAAATAACATGGCACATTGAGCATACTGACTATGTATTCAAGGTAGTCCAGCGGCAAATCCCCGCATGAAACCACCATGTCGATCTCCTTGAAAGGGGATTCCTCCAGGCGACCATAGATCACGGGTGAGATCTGATCCGAAATTGCGAGAAGTTTCATGTGCGCCTAATTTCAGTCAATACACAGAGTCTGAAAGCTGCAATCGACAACCATATTCAAGAATTGTAATGAGCTTTTTCGATGATCTGCTTATTCGAAGCCGGAGGAAATAACACTTGACATCTAAGCATATCAATGGAATAGTGTAACAAAAATTGAATACGTATTCAAGCTTCTTCGGTGCCTTTTACACACAAGAATCGATCTTAGCCCCTCAGATCGCGGGTTTATTGTTTAATAGCTTTCCTCACCCCCAGGGTGAATGTACTAACCAGCAAACTAACACTAGAAAGGAGGAGCAAAGTGAAAGGCAAAAATCTGTTTTACTCAGCAGTAGTGCTTGTGTTTCTTGCAGGCCTATCCATCTGCATGACGGCCCACGCGGCCGACCCGCCCTATGGCCTGAAATCTGGAATGCCTTACAAAGGCACCAAACTCACCTTCCTTGTCCACAACGCGGCCCAGAGTCAGGCCAGCGCCAAGCGGGTGGGTGAATTTACCGACCTGACCGGTATCGAAGTTGAATTTCTCATGGTTC
>CBFCWR010000074.1:0-10750 GCA_965601575.1 uncultured Desulfofustis sp.
TGGTTGAAACTTTCTGGCGGCAGATCGACCCGACCGATGACGGGGGCCAGTTCGCCGACCGCGGCAGCCATTACAGAACGGCAATCTTCTACAACACGGAAGAGCAGAGACAAGTTGCCGAGATGTCTAAGAAAGAGCTGGATGAATCAGATATGTTCGAGCGACCGGTGGTCACATCTATTCTGCCGGCTAAACCCTTCTATGTCGCCGAAGAGTACCATCAGGATTACTACCTTAAAAATGTTTTGCACTACAATATGTACAAGAAAGGCTCGGGGCGCCAGCCCTTTATTGAACGGGTCTGGGGAAAAGAGATGGATAACAAGGATGGCAGCGTTTACACCAAGCCAAGTGATGAAGAACTGCGTCAGCAACTGACGCCGATGCAATATAAGGTAACTCAGAAGGATGGAACTGAACCGCCTTTCAACAACGAGTACTGGAATAACAAGGAAGCGGGTATTTACGTTGATATAGTGTCCGGTGAGCCGCTCTTCAGTTCGCTCGACAAATTTGAATCCGGCACCGGCTGGCCGAGTTTCACCAGGCCCCTGGAATCGGAAAATATCGTCGAACACGAAGACCGCTCGCTGTTTATGGTTCGCATCGAGGTACGCAGCAAGAATGGAGATTCCCATCTCGGTCACGTCTTCGAGGATGGTCCTCCGCCCACCAACCTGCGCTACTGCATTAATTCAGCTTCACTGCGCTTCGTGGGCCTCGATGATCTCGAAGAGGAAGGCTACGAAGAGTATGTGGAACTCTTCCAGTAAGAGCTGAAAGGAAACTGGTTAGCAATTGTTGAGGATATCTTCAATGGAGCGGCCTTGGAGCCGAGCACTGAGAATATCCTCGACTACGGCGGTAACTTTCTCATAGTGCTCGTCTTCGATCAGGAAGCCGGGCAGCGGTTTGGCCGTCAAGCAGTTTTTCCGCGCCACATCAGCATTATCCTCAAACCGGCTGCCAGAGCAATGTTTTGCCGTTACAGCCTGCAGGGTGAGGACATCGGTCAGCGTGCCCCAATGACCAAATTGTCCAACGTGTTCGATGATTTGTGAGACTGCGGTTGCCGCAGAGAGATACTCGGGCGGCAGCAGGGCGTTGCCTCCATTGCGGCAGCACACGGTCGAAGCGAAACAACGGCAGGAAAAAGGCCTGGCCGGATAGATCGAGCAGCATTCATCCTCCAGAAATGGACAGACACCGCCCCGACGTATGTCTTTATTTTCCGAGTATCTGCCTTCCAGACAATCCTTGGCATAGTCGTTGGTTGTCTGAAACAAAGTCCGGCGAATGATGGGAAAGTCCAGTTTTTTTTCGAGCCACTTAGCGGTATGGGTGGAAACGATATGGTCGAGGATCAGCTCCCCCTCAGGCGCGGTGATAAATACATCGGTAGTGCAGCAGACGGCACAGCCTTTGTTGCAGGCAAAGCCAAAGCGGGTCGACCATTTGTCAAAGCGGTCGAAAAGAATTTTCAGAATCTCTTGTTTCATGGCTTGTTGAGTTCAACCGGTCTCCACCCGTGTTGTATGTTCCCCAGCTGACTGCGGGTGAATTTAATCCGTGGCTCAATACCCTGCCTGAAGTCGCACCATTCATAATCCTGGATAGGACAGCCCCCGATGGTTTCAGAGTCGAACCTACAATAGATCGATCGTCTCCGAAAGGCTGAAAGCGAGATACGGCTGCGCTTAGTCACCTGTAGGATGGTGCTGGTTGCCCCTTGTGCGGCTGGATGCAGTGTTGTAAACTGCTGTTTATTTTAGGCTATCAAGATTCGCTGTTAAACACTTTGCAGAACATGGATTACCTGAATATCTCCGCTAAATATTTTGTCATATTCGGTCTGGCAAACAAGAAATCTGTAGCTGCTGCCATCGGGTCCACTCTTCTCGAGCAGGGCGGCCAGGTGATTTTCGTGGTGCGCTCCGGGCAGCGACAGGAAACTGCCCGGAAACTATTTCCCCAGTGTCCCGTATTTATCTGTGACGTCGAAGAGGAGCAGCAGATCGTCAGGGTCAGTGAGGAAATTGGCCAGTGGATGAAAGAGCATCAGGTGGATTCCCTGGCCGGTATTGTTCATTCCATAGCCTTTGCCAACTACAGCGAGGGCATGAAACCGTTTCATGAAACCGGTAGAGATGATTTTCTGCAGTCGGTCAATATCTCCTGTTTTTCGCTCATCTCGATTGCAAATAATTTCAAAGAACTATTAGATGTCAACGCGTCAGTGGTGACAATTTCCATCTCGACCACCCGTATGGCGGCAACCAACTATGGATATATGGCGCCGGTAAAGGCGGCACTGGACTCATCTCTTTGTTTTCTGGCCAAGAGTTTCTCAGAATTTTCCGAAATCCGCTTCAATGCGGTTGCTCCTTCATTGCTGAAGACTTCAGCCTCTGCCGGTATACCCGGGTATGTGGACAGCTATCTTTATGCCGAGCAAGCAATGCTGCGTAAGAGGGCACTGACCACTAAAGAGGCAGCCGATACCGCAGTATTTCTGCTTTCAGACCGGTCGTCGGGTATAAACTGCCAGACCGTGGTGGTGGACGGTGGTATGGCAGTCAACTATTTCGACCGTGATATCATAGCCGGAACCATCAGCTCTTCATAGACGGCAGACATTTCCATGGACCAGGGCAAAGGTACCCAATTTGAAGTTGATCAGCAAAAATGCATTCGCTGCGGCGAATGCGTCAATGAATGCCCGGTCAATATTCTGGTAATCGGAGATTCCATTCCATTTATTGCCGACGGCCGCAACGGGGACTGCATCCGCTGCCAGCATTGCCTGGCCGTCTGCCCGGAAGGGGCTGTGTCGGTACTGGGGCTTCGGGCTGAAGATTCATATCGGCTCGATACCACCGCAGCGGTATCGTATCTGCAGATCGATCGGTTGCTCCGGGGAAGAAGATCGGTGAGGCGCTACCTTGACGAGGATGTCGATACCGTCGTCATTGACAATCTTCTGCATACTGCATTTCACGCTCCTTCAGGGAGGAATGACCGACGCCTGTCCTTTTCGGTGATTGACCGGGGGGAGGTAATGGACCGTTTTCGTAAGCAGACTTACGAGGGGCTTTCCGATCTCGTGAAAAATGGCGAACTGCCGTCGGGGTATGATTTTTTTGTGGATATCGTCAACGGCTGGAAAATGTATGATGTTGACCTGCTCTTTCGCTGGGCACCCCACTTGGTGGCGGCCACGGTACCCATCGACAGCCCCTCTCCGGAGGCAGATGGCATCATTGCCCTGAGTCACTTTGAGATCGCAGCTCAGAGTCTAGGACTGGGTACCCTCTGGAACGGGCTGGTGAAAATGTCTCTTACCCTGCTGCCGGATTTGAAAATTTCCCTGCAGATTCCCGATGACAACCTGATCGCGTTTACCATGAGTTTTGGCAAACCGGCGGTAATCTATACCCGCTCGGCACAATATGAACCGGTGATCCGGGTGGTAGATTAGCAAAGTAAACTTAGCGACGTACATTCAAGTCGCCCAGTCAGGCAAGAAACGAGCGAGGAGCCGGGGGGCGGTCAGGCAGCGCGGTGAGCAGGCACCGAAGTGCTGCCAGGGTGCCGGGATAGATTGGATTTCGGCTGCTGAGTTAAAAACTCACCGGATTTTCTGTCTCTATTAGAAATCCGCTGCCGCTGGCACCGCCGCATTTTCCTGCTTCCCCGATGGTGAAATCGATGGTCACCGAACGACAATAGTCCAGCAGCCCGCGATCGATTATCAGGGGGATTCCCTCAACATCATAACTCAGGTCCTCAGTCCCGGCTTCATCCACAATCAAGCCTAACCCGGGACCCTTGCTGCCGCCTCCCATGACGGCGACCCGGATAGACGAGTGTTTACCACCCTGGCTGCTGAGCAGCTCTTCCAGTTTGGTTAAGGCCTCTTCGGTGACCTGTATCATCGTTACGCACCTCCATCCAATAAAAAAGCCCGGGGGTGAACTGTCCCCGGGCTTTGTACCAGATCTGAACTGATCTACAACAGCGCCAGCAGAACACCGGCCGCCACGGCCGAGCCGATAACTCCGGAGACGTTTGCCCCCATGGCATGCATAATGAGGTGATTCTGCGGGTTGGCCTCCAGTCCGACTTTGTTGACCACCCGGGCGGCCATGGGCACAGCAGAAACCCCGGCGGCTCCAATGAGCGGATTGACCGGTGTCTTGGACATCCGGTTCATGGCTTTGGCCATCAGTACACCGCCGGCAGTGCCGATGCCGAAAGCGACCATACCCAGGGCCAGGATGCCGAGTGTCTCGAGATTGAGAAACTTGTCGGCGGACAATTTGCTGCCCACGCCAAGCCCCAGAAAGATGGTAACCGTATACATCAGCGCCCCTTTGATGTTGTCGCTGAGTCGATCGATAACGCCACACTCCTTGGCTAGATTACCCAGCATGAACATACCGATGAGCGGCGCTGCGGTAGGTAGCAGAAACATACAGATACCAAGCACCAGTAAAGGCAGGATCATTTTCTCAAGCTTCGAGACATGGCGAAGCTGCACCATCTTTATCTTGCGTTCTTCCTCGGAGGTCAACCATTTCATGATCGGCGGCTGGATGATCGGTACCAGCGCCATATAGGAGTATGCGGCAATGGCAATGGAGCCGAGCAGCCGGGGTGAGAGCTGGCTCGATAGAAAGATGGCCGTCGGTCCGTCGGCGCCGCCAATGATGCCAATCGAAGCGGCATCACTCAGGGAGAAGTTGATGCCCGGTACCAGATCGGTGAGAACCAAGGCACCCAGCAAGGTAACGAAAATACCGATCTGCGCTGCCCCGCCGAGAAGGATCGTCTTAGGGTTGGCGATCATCGGGCCAAAATCGGTGAGGGCTCCTACCCCCATGAAAATCAGCAGCGGAAATATTCCGGTGACGATTCCCACCTCATAGACATAGTAGAGAATCCCGCCGGGATCGGCAATGCCGGCAAGCGGGATGTTGGAGAGAATGGCGCCGTAGCCGATCGGGATCAGCAGCAGCGGTTCGAATTGCTTGAAGATGCCAAGATAAAGCAGGGTCAAGCCAACGCAAATCATCAAAATCCGGCCAATACCAACGGTCCAGTCCTTACTGATCTGGCCGTCGATGAACCCATAGAGTCCCGTGGTTCTGAACAAGTTGCCCACGAGGGCGCCTATACCGGGCAATTTCTGGGCCTCCGCTGCGGCAGGTTGTTCTGCGATCACGGCTGCGGTAGTGATGCTGCCGATCTGCTGATCTTTCTTTACCTTGCCATAGGAAACCACATCGATGGCTGAGACGGTGCCTGAGACGCCGGCCTTGAGGATGATCGTCATACCTTCATCGGATTTAACTATCGCCAGCGTATCACCGCTGAAAACCTTATCACCAGGTGCAACATCGAGGCGGACTATTTTACCATCGGCGGGTGAGACGATCGAGACCATGTCCCCGGATGCCTGGACGAAGGCTGCCAAGCCAAGGCACAGTCCCATGAGCAGGAACAGAATTGTCTTCGTTTTCATATTAATTCCATCATTGAGACGAAATCTGCCGCCGCCTGGAGGAGCGGCGACAGAGACTGAAGCAGAAACCTGCGAATTTAACCAATGGTAAAGAGTACATCGGAGGCCTGAACCGTATCCCCGGTTGAAACATTGACCGACAGGATCTTGCCGTCGCTCGGTGATTTCACCTCGGACTCCATTTTCATGGCTTCGAGTACCAGCAGCGGTTGATCCTTGGTGACGGTGTCGCCGACCTTGACCATAATCTTGACAACATTTCCTGGGGTCGGGGCCTCAATCTCGGTGCCGCCCGCGGCCGGTGCTTCAGCCGCCGGAGCAGCTGCCGCTGCCGCCGGTGCGGCTGCCGGGGTTGCCTGTACGGCACCGCTGCCATCGGCTACCGTGACGTCGTAAATACGGTTGTTCACGGTAATCGAGTAGGAGCGCGGACCAGTCGGTGCCGGGGCAGCCGCTGGTGCTGCGGGTGCGGCCTTGGCCGGTGCTTCTTCCTTAACGTCCGATTTTTTCCTGATGTTGGTCTTGGCGTTGCCGAGCAGATAGTCGAGACCTTTCTGCTCGCAGCTGGAGATGATGAAAATATTCTCGTCATTGACCTCGAGATTGTTTTCCTCGAGGATTTTTGTTGCTTTGGGAATACCCGGTTCGAGAATGTCAAGCGGATCTTCAGTGAAGACTGGCTTTTCCAGCTGCTCTGAAGCCAATTTGACGATTTCCGGATCAGGTGGCACCGGGGTGCGTCCGAAGTAACCGAGCACCATGTTTCCGTAATTGGGATTGATCACTTTCCATTTACCCTGGGTGACGTTCAGATACGCCTGCTGGAAATAGAACTGGGATACCGGGGTAACCGAGGAACCGAAACCGCCGAGACGAACAACTTCGGCCATCTCTTTGATGACCGCCGGATAATGCTGCAGGGTGTTGGTGTCCCGCATCATCATGGTGTTGGCGGTCAGTGCGCCGCCAGGCATGGGAGACAGGGTAATGGTGGGGGAGACCATCTTGGCTTCGGGCGGGAAAAAGTAGTCGCTCATCGCTTCTTCGAAGGCCTCTTCGGCAGCAAGCACCTTCTCGTAATCGAGGTCGAGGGTGAAATCGGTACCCTTCAGCACGTGCATCATGGAGAGAATGTCGGGCTGACAGGTTCCACCGCTCACCGGACTCTTGGCCAGGTCGATACCATCTGATCCGCCCTCGATGGCGGCCAGATTCTGGGAGATGCCGATTCCGGCGGTATCATGGGTGTGGAACCAGAGCGTGGTGTCCTCGGATACCATTTTACGCGCCCCTTTGAAGGTCTCGTAGATCTTCCTGGGGTTTGCAGTGCCGGTGGCATCCTTGAAGCAGATGGAATGATAGGGAATATCCGAGTCCAGGATGGCCTTGAGCCGGTCGAGATAAAATTCCGTGGTATGGGAGCCTTCACACCCCGGGGGCAGATCCATTACCGTTACCACAATCTGGTGATGTAGCCCGTGATGGGCGATGCGCTCGCCCGAATACTCGAGATTCCGGGTGTCGTTCAGGGCGTCGAAATTACGGATGGTGGTGATACCGTGCTTCTTGAACATCTTGGCGTGCAGATCGATCATGTCCCTGGGCTGCTGACTGAGCGCCACCACGTTTATCCCTCGAGCCAGGGTCTGCAGATTGGCCTCTGGCCCGGTGACCGCTCTGAAGCGATCCATCATATCGAAGGCGGATTCACCGCAATAGAAAAACAGGCTCTGGAAACGTGCCCCACCACCGGCTTCAAAGTGGGTGAGACCTGCTTCTACACTGGCCTCCAGGGCCGGAAGAAAATCATCGGTGAAAACCCGGGCGCCAAATACTGACTGAAAACCGTCCCGAAACGACGTATCCATGAATTTGATTACTTTTTTGCCCACAACTGCTTCTCCTTGCGTTAGATTGGGTCAGATAGACCTTGTTAAAGCCTTGGTTTTATCCACTAATAGTTACGCTGCGGTTCGCTCGGCTTCGAAAGCGGCGATTGCGGCGGTGATCACTACGATGTCATCAGCCCCCTCTTCGGAAGCCTGCTTCTCCTTCTCGCGCTGCTGCCTGAGTCGCTCTTTTTCATCCTCGATGGCCTGCAGTTCCCTGGCGGTTATATCTTTGGTGAACCTTGCCGTCGTCTGAATAAGCAGAATCATAAACGTCAGAAACAGCACCACGGTCGTCATGCCGACAACCATCAATTTCAAACCTTCAACAATCATTATCGATCCCTGATATTTTAGGGTTAGTCCTTATTCTTCGTACACTTCGTAATGTGTTTCGATGCCGAGCAAAAGATCGATTTCACGCTGAATCGACTTTCTTTCTTCATGCTCGAACCAATTGTTCCAGTCAGCCAGCGACCGCCAGGTTGAAATCACCATGCACTCGTCCGGCTGATCGATTCTCCTCAATGTTTCTCCGAATATGTAACCGGGCTGATTGAGGGTAAGTGCCCTCATCTTTTTCAGCAGAACAGTCAGTTCGATGATGTTCTGATCCACGCCTTTGCGTTTGATGAAAATCTTCACTGCCATAGTAGACTCCCCGGGTGCCGGTTCGATTGATATCTTCTGCAGATGGCTGGTTCTGCGGTTCCCATGGAATTCGGATTGAAGCACTCGATTCTGCAATGCATAATGAGTATATGGGAAGTTTTTTTTTTGTAAAGATAAATTAGCGGACCTTTTCTTGATCTGAACTACAAATAATTATTAGCAAATTTCAGTTCTGAGCAGCCATTTTCCCTAAGGCCCGAGATTTATTGTAAAAAGAAAAAATCTGGATTGTTGGTCAAGCCAGACAGAATCACTTTGGTTGAGCGCTAGTATCACCATTAATGATTAACAGCACTCAAAAATATTGCAAGATCTAAAGGGTGTCTGGGGCCATATTTTATAAAGGTAGGCTGAGTTCTGCAGAAGCTTCAGGGGGGCAATTGGTCGACACCTCCAGACGGTCTTCATTGACGGCACATTATTGGTCCGACCAGATTTAATTGGCTGATCTGTAGTGTGGTGTGATGTGCAGGTCGACGAAGGCGGAACAGAGTAGATCAAAAAGTGCTTGCGTCCAGCCTGCCAGTCTGTTCTTTTTGCCGGCAATCAGCGGTTGACCGTGAGCACACAGAAATAAGCAAAAGCCGCCCTCTGAGGTGTTATTATGCAGAGCTTTAGAATCCAAGAAGCTCTGTAGATATTGCAGGACACTACATGTTCACTCTGGAAAATCTCATACAGTTCATCAAGTACGGGCTGGTCGGCGGCCTGGCCACCGTTACTCATATCGTGGTGTTTCATCTTGCTGCCTGGAAATTGTTCCCGGCCCTGCAGAAGGAAGATCACCTGGTCAAGCTTCTCAAGCTCGAGCTGCGTCCCATAGAAGAGCAGAACCGGGCCAGAAATTCGATGATCTGCAACGTGCTGGCCTTTATGGTTTCCAACATGGTGGCCTACATCCTCAACGTGCTCTGGGTCTTTGAGGCGGGCAAACATCCGTTCATCATTGAAATATTCCTTTTTTATTGCGTGTCGGGCCTGAGCATGGCCATAGGTACCTTGCTCATGGGCCTGCTGATCAAAAGGTTTGGCATGCTCACCACCTATGCTTTTGCGGCGAATATTGTATCGGCAGTGATGATCAATTATGCGGTCAGGAAGTTCTTTATTTTTCATGGCTGACGACAGCTCTGCCACACAAAAGGAAACGGTGGGAACCGCTTCCTTTTGCGTCATTTGGGTTTATGACCCAATTCACCCCTGTTCCTTGAGGAGCTGGGCCATTTCGACCAGGCGGGCGAATTCGGCCCGGTAGCCTTGTTCGTCGGTCCCCCTGGCCTGCCTGGCCAGGCTTAAGCAATCTTGCCAGCCGAAGTCTCCTAGGTGCGCTGAATCTTTGAGCAGCATGGCAAAACCGGCAACCGAGGCGGCAAACCGGAAATCAACACTGGTCTGTTCGAGTTCCTTGCGGTTGTTTTTGACCGCAGTCTCGATCTGGGTTGAGGTTGAGGATCCGGTCTGCTTATAGCGCAACTTGACGGTAAGCAGCTCATCTGAACCATCACTTTTCCCGACGGCAGGCCGGCCATATTTGAGCGTGTCGACTTCAGGGATGTCGGCGCTGCCAGCCGGAATAATTTCATACAGGGCGGTGACGCGATGGCCCATGCCTATTTCACCGGCGTCTTTGCTGTCGTCACGAAAATCCTCGTCTTCAAGAGCCCGATTTTCGTATCCCAGAAGCCGATAGGCACCGACCAGTGCCGGGTTGAATTCCACCTGGATCTTGACGTCGTTGGCCAGGGTGAACAGCGTTCCACTGCGCTCTTTGATCAATACCTTTTTAGCTTCCAGCAGGCTGTCGATGTAGGCATAGTTGCCGTTGCCCTTGTCGGCCAGGATCTCCATGGTGTCGTCATGATAGTTGGTGTTGCCAAAGCCCAGAACGGTCAGATAGACGCCGCTCTGCCGCTTTTCCTCGATCAGCGCCTGGAGCTCGGACCGGCTGGTGATGCCGACATTGAAATCGCCGTCGGACACCAGAATAACCCGGTTGTTTCCACCGGGCATAAAGGAGCGCATGGCGAGCTCGTAGGCGGTAACGATACCGCTGGAAGCATGGGTCGAACCACCGCTTCGCAGGTTGTCGATGGCCGTCTTAATGGTCTCATTTTCACTGCCCGAAGTCGGCTGTAAAACAACTCGATCGCTGCCGGCGTATACTACGATGGCCACCCGATCCTGGGCTGACAGTTGAGCGGTCAGAAGTTTCAGTGATTGTTTCAGAAGAGGAAGCTTGTTGGGCTGATTCATCGAACCCGACACATCTATGAGAAAGACAAGATTTGAGGGGGGCAATTTATCATGGGCGAGATCCTTGGCCTTAAGTCCTATTTTCACCAACTTGTAGCCGTGATGAAAAGGGCTTGGGCCCGTTTCCACCTGCAGGGAAAAGGACTTATTCTCTTCCGGCTCAGTCATCGAGTAGGTGAAATAGTTGAGCATCTCCTCGGTACGAACGGCACCACTTGGGGGCAGTGCACCAGCATTGATAAATCGCCTGATGTTCGCATAGGAGGCGGTGTCCACGTCGATCGAGAAGGTTGATAACGGATCGTTATGGCTGTTGATGAACCTGTTTTCGTCGATGGCATCGTAGGATTCTCGGTTCCAACTGGCCGGCGGCCGGAAACCCGGCGGCGGCAGAGGGGGATGAATAACGTGC
>CBFCWR010000075.1:0-10636 GCA_965601575.1 uncultured Desulfofustis sp.
GCCCTACGGCCTGGCCAAGCAGTGGAAGGATCCGTATCCGGCCCTGTTCGCCAGGAAATTCGAGTTGGAGGTCTTCGATCTGAACCCCACGGTGGCCTACAAGGTCAATGACTTCTTCTCACTGGCCGGCGGAGTCAGGATGATCGTCTCGACGGCTCAAGGGGAATTTGGAGGCACCAGACCTGATACTGGTGTCTCCTACGATGTCAATCTGGATGGAGATTACGGCGTGGATTGGGGATGGAATGTGGCCCTGGCGGCCAAACCCAGCCAAAACAGTAACTTGACCGCTACCTATCGGTCGCTTGTCGATCTTGACCTCTCCGGTGATGTCACTGCCAGTTTAATGGGTATGCCTTTTGACACTGGCGGAAATGTGGATCTGCCTGCTCCGGCAGTGTTCACCCTGGCAGGAGCCTACACCTGGAACGATCTGACCATCGAGCTGGCCTGGGACCGCACCTTCTGGTCCGAGTATGAGGAATTTAATTTAGAATTTGATGATCCGACCTTGGAAGGAGCTCTGGGGGCTGCTCAACAAAGAAACTGGGATGACACCGATGCCTTCCGGATCAGTGCGTCCTACGCCTTTAATGACGCCTTTACCGGTATGCTCGGCTTTGCGGTGGATTCAAACCCGGTACCCGACGAAACCCTTGGCTTTCAGCTGCCCGATTCAGATCCGCTGCTGTTCTCCATCGGTGGCCGCTACAACATCAACGAGCGGGCCTCCTTCGGGCTGGGCTTTCTCTACGATTTAAAGGATTCGAGAACGGTCGCCAATCGCGAGGCTGTCGGCGAGTTCGAGAACGCCGCTGCCTTCCTGCTCTCGGCAGGGTTTAGCTACAAGTTCTAAATTAACCCGTTGTTAACGGAAAAACCCCGATCCGGCGAGGATCGGGGTTTTTTGTTGGATGCGAATAGTTCTGCGTGTCAGTAACAGGGCTCACGTGAGCAGCAGGTTGTTGGCAAACCTTATCACCGGAAAGATCACCATACCGAGTACTCCGGAAAAGGCCAGCAGCAGAATGACGATGAAGCCGTAGCGCTCGAATGAGGCGTAGGTCCTGGCCAGATCTTCGGGCAGCAGGCCGGTCAGGATCCGGCCGCCGTCCAGCGGCGGGATCGGCAGGAAGTTGAAAATGCAGAGCACCAGGTTGATCCACACCGAGGCAATCAGCATGTTGTAGAGCGGCACCAGGATCGCCTCGAGCATTGGCGTGTAGGGAAGCACCGAGGCCGTGCCGATAATTCCTTTGAGGAGCACGGCGCTGGCCACGGCCAGCAGCAGATTGGTGACCGGTCCGGCGAGCGCAACCCAGAGCATGTCTTTTCTTGGATTCTTGAAATACAGGGGATTGACCGGCACCGGCTTGGCCCAGCCGAATTTGATAAAAAAGAAGGCGATGGTGCCGATGGGGTCGAGATGGCTCAGCGGGTTGAGTGTCAGCCTGCCGGCATCGCGGGCTGTCGGGTCGCCGAGCCGGTAGGCCACATACCCGTGGGCGTATTCGTGCAGGGTCAGGGCCAGCAGCAATGGCGGAGCCATTATGATCAATTGACTTATGGTGTTCATCTATTCCTGTTTTTCATTTATCAATGGTTAAAAATCAATCGTATAATCCTACCATCACGTGTAATCATCCGGGCCGGTAAGTAAATGACGTGGCGCTGGTACCTGTGACTTATCGGGGAGGGGATCAGTTGGACTGGAAGGCGGCAAACTTTCTGTTGACCAGTGCTGTTTCCTCTTTTCTGGAGCTCACCTGCTCGTCCAACCGAGCCAGCAGGAGGGTCTCCAGAATCGTCTTGAAAATGGGTCCTGGCTGGTAGCCCAGCGATTTCAGGTCGTCGCCGTTGAGCAGAGGCTGCTGGGTGCGCATGGTGGTGACGTACATGGAAACAGATTTTTCGACCTCTTCCTTTCTGGCCACCGCCATCAGAAAGAGCAATCCTTCGACATTGAGATCCTTGAGCGCCGTGTAGATCTCGCTTGCTTTCAGATCGGTCCTGCGGTTCAGGAAGCGAGAGGTCTTGTCCGCCAGGGTCTTCTCGTTGATGATAAAATTCTTGATCCTCGGGGCGAGCTGGAACCGGTTGCAGAAATTGGTCATCACGGTGACCGGTGAGCGGGCCATTATGGTCAGCAGGTAGACGATCCAGGTCTCAAATTCATCTTCGAGGTAGAGCAGTTTGAACCAGGTAATCGCCTTCTGGGCCTGATTCAAACACTGGTTGAACCGTTTGTCGATTTTGAGATGCGGTTTGAGATCCGGCCACAGGTAGGGGAACAGGCCGAACTCTGAGAGGCGGTTGATGGCCGGAATGGCGTTTTCCTCGTTGAGCAGCAGCTTCAGTTCGGTAAAAAAGCGGGGATCGTCGGCCTTGCCGAAAAGATTCATTTTCACCGCATTTTTGATCAGTCGGTCGGTGTGCTTGACGATGTTGAAATGCATTCTGGTTTCGAACCTGACGGCCCGGAAGATACGGGTCGGATCGTCCACGAAACTCAGGTTGTGCAGCACCTTGATGGCCCGCTGTTTCAGATCGTTCTGGCTGTTGAAAAAATCGATGAGCTGGCCGAACTGGCTGGGGTTGAGCTGGATGGCCATGGCGTTGATGGTAAAATCCCGCCGGTAGAGATCCAGTTTGATCGAAGAAAGTTCAACCGTGGGCAGCGCCGCCGGGTACTCGTAGTATTCGAGGCGGGCGGTGGCCACATCGAGCTTGAGTCCGCTTTCCAGAATCAGGGTTGCCGTACCGAAACGCTCGTGCACCCTGACCCGTCCGCGCAACTCCTTAGCCAGGTCCCGGGCGAAGGTGATGCCATTGCCCTCGACCACGATATCGAGGTCCATGTTGTCTTTCTTGAGCAGCAGATCTCTGACGAAACCTCCCACCACGTAAGCATTGTAGCCGAGGGTGTCGGCGACTTCGCCAACTTTCTGGAGGAGTACCATGACTTCTTTGGAGAGACTGCTGGTCAGCAGGTGGGTGAGATTGCGGCTCCGCTCCAGGGAGGGGTATTCAGCCTCGTGCAGCAGATCTTTGGGTAGGTTGGCGGGGTCGTTCACCAGCCTGTTCAACAGATCGGTGCGGGTGATGATCCCCTTGAGTTCACGCTCGTGGACGATGGGGATGAGCCGCTGCCGGTGCTCGATGATGATCTCCTGAATATCGGCCAGGGTGGCGTTGAGCGACAGAACTTCCACCTCGGTGGCCATATAGTCCTGTACCGGCTGATCACCAAGGTCGTGGCTGATGGCCCGTTCGACCATCTGCCTGGAAATGATGCCCAGGATGAATGGCTCGCTGCTGCCCGGTTCCGGCTCCATGCGGGGAACCACCACCATGGCGTTGATATTGTAGCGGCTCATCAGGCTTTTGGCGTGATGCAGGGTGGCATTCTCCGGGGCGGTGATGGCGGGCGAGGTCATCATCTCCCGGGCAATGGCCTGGGGCCGGATGTGGCGGTGCAGGCTTCTGATAAGCTGTTCGTGGGCCTCGACGGTGCTCATTTCCTTCATCGTTGCCGAGGCCGCGGTCGCATGTCCGCCGCCGCCGAAATCACGGGCGATGGCCCCGACATTGACGTCGGGTATCCTGCTCCGGGCAATCAGATAGGTGCGTCCGCCCATGGCGGCGATGGTGAACAGCACGTCGAGATTTTCCATGGTCAGAAAACGTTTGACGATAAGCGAAAAGTCGTCGACGTAGTAGGGCAGCGACAAGGTGGCGATGACCACCGGGATATCCTGGATGGTGATGCGGCTGGCATTCTTGACCAGATCATTCAGGTGACCGACCTGCTGGGAAGTGAGGTCATGGCTGATGAACTGGGTGATTACGTCCAGTTTTGCCCCTTTTTCCAGCAGCCAGGCGGCGGCCCGCATATCGTCCGGGGTGGTGGTCGTGTGGGTCAGCGAGCCGGTGTCCTCGTAGATGCCGAGACTGAAGATAGTTGCCTCCTCTTCGCTTATATCTATCTCTTTTTCCTGTAGAATCTCGGTAAACAGCGTGGTCGTCGAGCCGACGTCGCGGATCACCTCGAGATCGCCCACCATATCGCCGCCGCTTTCCGGGTGATGATCATAGAGGTGTATCGAGATGCCGGGATTATCAAGACAGGACGCCAGGGGGCCTAGTCTGGATGAGGTCCTGGTGTCGACCACCACCAGGGAGGTCACGTTGGCCAGCACGACCTGCTTGGCCTTGATGAAATCATATTTGTAGAGCAGGGTGTGGGAAATGAACTCCCTCAGCGTTTTTTCCTGGGAGCCAGGGAAGACCAGCAGGCCGTCGGGATAGAGCTTCTGTGCGGCAATCATTGAGGCCATGCCGTCGAAATCGGCATTGATGTGGGTGGTGATGATGCGCATTGGACTGCTCTTACCAGTATGCCCCTTTCTTTAAAGCCGAAATGAATTCGGATCCCATTACCTCTGCAGCTCCACTCCGTATGCGTAAAGCCGATAATTTCGCAGTAAATAAGGAAAACTATAGCGGCTGCACTAGTTTATTGCAATGGCTCTCAGCCGCGTGGATGGAATGAACGGTGGATCGATTTTAGGCGATCCTGGTCGATATGCGTATAAATCTGGGTGGTGGCGATGTCGGCGTGTCCGAGCATCATCTGTACGGCCCTCAAGTCTGCGCCGTTGGCCAGCAGATGAGTGGCGAAACTGTGACGCAGCATGTGCGGAGATATGGATTTACCAATTCCGGCTGCTGCCGCGGTCTCTTTGATTATCTGCCAGAACCTGGCCCTGGTCATCGGTTTGGCCCGGTTGGTGATGAACAGATAGGTGGACTTTCTACCCTTGAGCAGCAGCGGTCGGCTGCTCTCCAGATAGCCGGCGACTGCCTGCCCGGCGGCGGTGCCAAATGGTATCAGCCGCTCTTTGTTGCCCTTGCCGATCACTTTGAGAAAGCCACTTTCCATATTGCAGCCGGCCAGCGGCAGATTGACCAGTTCGCTGACCCGCACACCGGTCGAGTAGAGCAGCAGCAGCATGGTCCCGTTCCGCACCAGCAGCGGCGACGACACCTCGGGCTGCTCCAGCAATCTGTTAACTTCCTCCATGCTCAAGGCTTTGGGAAGCAGGCGCCCGCTTTTGGGAAGGTCGACCATGGCAAACGGGTTGTGCTCGATGCGACCCTGGCGGGTGAGAAAAGAGAAAAAAGAGTTTAAAGCCGAAACCCGGCGGGCATTGGAGCGGTGGGATATGGACTTGGACCTGGAGACGATAAGAAACTCATGGATGGTTTCCAGATCGATGCCTGACAGGTCGCGGTGATTCTTGTGTGCGATGAACTGCAGAAAAAAACGGATGTCACTCTCGTAGGCAGCAGCGGTATTGTCTGACAATCTTCGCTCAGAGAGCAGGTGAACCAGGAAGAGTTCCAGCGGAGCGCTGAACTGATCGGGGATGGTGGAGGGTTTTATCGGTCTTGACGGCGGCGGAGGTTGGCATCCTGCCTGCAGACCCGCACAGACAGGATCGAGAATTTGGGTTGAATCAGGCAGATCTCCTCATGCGATTGAACTTCCTGAGCTTCCGCCGTGCCTCAGCCTGCTTGCGACGTTTCTTGACGCTTGGCTTTTCATAATATTCACGACGCTTCAGCTCTCTTTTGATACCGTCAATCTGAAGCTTTTTTTTCAGCTGCCTGATGGCAAACTCGAGATCGCCTCGAACTTCAACTTCTATCATCTGAGTCTCCGTTGTACTTTTTTCAACGACATGAGATCGGCAAAGCCGATTTTTCTAACGACAATCTCTCTATATAAAACGATAGCGCTGTGCTGTCAAATCATTTTTCCACTGCAGAAACAGGCGAGGGGGCTCAGGCCGGGAAAATTTTACCGGGGTTGAGAATATGGTTCGGATCGAACACGTTTTTTATCTTCTTCATCAGTTCAAGGGTCTCATCGTTGAGCTCGAAACGCATAAATGCTTTTTTGCTCAGACCGATGCCGTGCTCTCCGGAGAGGGTACCGCCCAGAGAAATTGCCTGCCGGAATAATCGCTCCTTGGCCTCTTCGGCTTTTTTAACCTCGGCCGCATTGGAGCGGTCGAGCATGATGTTGACGTGGATATTGCCGTCGCCCGCATGCCCGAAGGTGAGGATCATGAGACCCAGCTCTTTGGATAATGCTTCGGTAAATTCAACGAGTTCCGGAATGCGTGACCGGGGCACGGCCACGTCCTCGCCGATCTTGTTGGGCCGCAGTTTGAGCACCGAGGGGGAAATGGCCCGCCGGGCCTGCCAGATCTGCTCCACCTCGTCCTGGGTGGTGGCCTCTCTTAGGGTAAATTCATTCCGCTCGGAGACCAGCGAGATGAATTTCGCAGCCTGCTGTTCGACGTTCGTCTTCTCCCCATCAATTTCAACAATGAGAAGTGCCTGAACGGTCTTGGGCGGCGGATTTTCCATAAAAGACGAGACGGCGTCAATGGCGGTCCTGTCCATGTATTCGAGCGTACATGGTTTAATGTTGTGATTGAGGATTTCCGACACCATTTCGGTGGTGCGTCGCAGCGAGGTCGAGGTGAGCAGAAAAGTCTGCTTGCAGGGCGGCACGGGCAGCAGCCGGACAATCAGCTTGGTGATGATTCCCAGGGTGCCCTCGGAGCCGACAAACAGCCGGGTGAGGTCATACCCGGTCACGCTCTTTTCGGTGCGGGCCCCGGTGGTGATGATATCCCCGTTGGCCAGTACGACTTCCAGGCCGATGATGTAATCCTTGGTTACCCCGTATTTTACTGCCGAAGGCCCGCCGGCGCATTCCGCAGCGTTTCCGCCCATGGAACAGTACTTGAGGCTGGCCGGGTCGACCGGGTAAAACAGTCCTTTTTTCCTGACGGCAGTCTGAAATTCCCCGGTGATGACTCCCGGTTCTACGATGCCAATCTGATTGTCCGCGTCGATTTCCACGATCGCGTCCAGTTTGGTCATGGCCAAGACGATACCGCCGGCGACCGGGACGATGCCGCCGGTCATACCAGTTCCCGCCCCCCTGGGTACGACCGGAATACGGTGGGTCGAGGCACGCTTCATGATTTCACTTATCTGCGCAGCGGATTGTGGGAAAACTACCAGGCCGGGAAGATGCGGCCGGACGGTACCGTCGTAGCTGTAGCAGTGCAGGTCCTCGATTCTGTTGGTGAGGTTCTCAGAACCGACGATATCGCTAATTAGGGTGATAAGGCGAGAAGGTATTGCAGTCATCGTTTTTTCGTTTTAGGGTGGTTTCATATGACCATACCCGAGAACCATTCGGGTCGCCAGAGCTAAGGCTGACGGCCAACTTAATCATCCTCGAATCCTTTGAAAAGGTGATCCCATGACTGACCATAAAAAACTGTGCATAGCCCTGCTGGCCGGAGGTAAATCCGGGGAACGGGAGGTCTCCCTGAGCGGTGCGGCAATTTTCGAAAAAGCGCTCGATCCCGATAAGTTCACTATCAAACGCTACGACCCGGCCTCTGATCTGGCCGATCTGGCCCGGGACAGCAGGGAGATTGATTTCGCTTTTATTCTGCTGCACGGTCTGTTCGGTGAAGACGGCTCGGTGCAGGGAATGCTCGATCTTCTGGACATTCCCTATCAGGGGTCCGGTATTCTGGGCAGCGCCGTGGCCATGGATAAAAACCTGGCCAAGATACTCTATCGCCTGGAAGGCATACCGGTCGCCGATTGGCAGGTGGTGACCAGTGTCGACGAGAATCAGTGCGAGCAGTTGGCGGCAAAGATGGGCCTGCCGCTGGTGATCAAACCGGTCCGCGACGGCTCGAGTCTCGGCCTGACCATTGCCCGCAGCGTCGAGGACGTCAAAAATGGAGTGGCCCAGGCTCTTGAAAACGATGCCAGGGTGATGGTTGAGAAATATATCGACGGCAGGGAGATCACCGTATCGGTGCTGGGCAACGAGGATCCTGAACCGATGCCGGTTATCGAGATTGTCCCGGGCGACGGGTATGAATTTTTCGATTACAACGCCAAGTACTTGCCCGGTGCTTCAAAAGAAATATGTCCGGCCGAGATTTCCCCGGAACATACTGCCCGGGCCCAGGAATACGGGGTAAAAGCCCATAAGGTGCTGCAGCTGCATGGCTATTCACGGAGCGATATGATCATAGCCGAAGACGATACGATTTATATTCTTGAAACAAATACCATTCCGGGTATGACCCAGACCAGCCTGCTGCCCCAGTCGGCAGCCGCCCACGGTCTCGACTACCCGCAATTACTGGAGAAGTTGATAGAACTGGGAATGGCGGCCAAGGGACGCTAGCAGCAGTCAGGGTCAGTCGAGCGCCACACGCTCGGGATGGGTGAACACGTTGAGGCGCTCCTGGCGGCCATAACCGGCCAGAGTCAGTCCCGCCCGTGCGGCGATGGCGATGCCCAGCGAGCTCGGGGCGGTTCTTGACAGCACGATGGGTATCCTCATTCTCGCGCATTTGAGGACCATGTCCGAAGTGAGCCTCCCGGTGGTGTAGATGGCGCCGCCCGGTTCAGCTTTGCCCAACAGAATGGCCCCCATCACCTTGTCGACGGCGTTGTGGCGGCCCACATCTTCGTAGTAGAGCTGCAACCCGCCATCAGACCAGAAACCGCAGCCATGGACGCAGTGGGTCAGGGGTCCCAGGGGTGAGGCCTGGTAAACCTGGGTGATAAAGGGTTTGAGTTCGGAAAAAGGAAGCGAGTAGTCCAGCGGTTCTGCGATTACACCCTCGAGCATCTCACGGGGAATCTTTCCGGTGCCGCCGCAGCCGGAAGTGATAATCACATCCTTGGGCTCGGTATTTTCCACATCTGCATAAACCGAGATTTTTCCCTCCGGGCAGACCAGCACCTCCTTGACCTCCTCGCGACGTTCGATGTAGCCCTGGCCAAACAGGAAACCGACGCCGAATTCTTCCAGTCCCATCGGCAGTACCATCGACGCACCGATTTCCACCTCGTTGAGCATGATGGTGTAGGGAGTTTCCAGGGCCACACTCTCCTGCTCTCTGGTTTTTCCTTTTGGTGTGACTATGGTAGTGTCGTAAACGAGGGACGTCGTGTCTGCCATGGTAGTCGATGGTTAAGGGAGTGCGCTGGATTACCGGGACGATGTTCGCATCATCCGCGATTCGGCGCAGGCACAATCTATCAGGTTTAGATATTTCTTCCACTCAATTCTGTCAACCGGGCAGGGTTCAGGCTGCAACGCCGGCCGCGCAGGTTTCTCCAACAGACCCAACTGCCCATACATAGATCGATTCCTGGCTGAAGGAAGACAACGATGACGGCAATTGTTTCATTCATTGGCTGGCAGGACAGCACAAAAAATACACTGGCATCCAGCGTGGTTACCCATTTGAAACGAATGGGGCTGCGGGTTGCGGTGATAAAATCCAGTGATAAAAGCAACATCCGCTTTGACACGAACGACACCGACAGGTGTGCCCATCGCCGGGCCGGAGCGGACGAGGTAATGCTAATCGCACCTGATCAGATGGTATTGCTCGCCTCTGCAAAGCAGCTTTCACTCACCACCCTCGCTCACCGCTATTTCTCCGATGCAGACATCGTCATAGGGGAAGGGTTTAAAGAGGCCCGCCAGATTGCCAAGATTGAAGTGGTCACCAATCCCGAGCAGCAGTTGCGGCGAGAGGTCCGTGGCGTGATTGCGGTGGCAACCGATCTCGATATCAGCGCCGACTATGTGTTCAGATTGAATGAAGCGGCCGAGATTGCCGAATTTATCCGGAAACGGTTTATCGATAATGAGAGAAAAAGGCCGGATAAAACCGCGCTGCTGGTCAACGGCAGGAAAATCGTTCTCAAACGATTTATCCAGGAGTCACTGGCCGGCGTCGTTGCCGGCTATGTCGAGAGCCTGAAAACTAACGAAGAGATCAAAGAGATAGAACTGCGAATCAAGCTCTAATTATCCCATCGGATCGTCCTTCTTGTCCGTCTTGCCCGCCGCAGCAGCCGCAGCGGCCTGCTCCTCTTCTTCGATGGTCCGCATCGCCGCCGCCCCGGCAAGCTGCTTCACCTGTTCCGGATCCTTTTGTCCAGCCTCGCTCTCACCGAGATCGGCCACATCGACGATCACCTTGCGGTGGGCGTAGTCGATTCCCTGGTCGGCGAGGGCTTCGGTTATGAGGCGGTAGGCTTCCCGGCGGATGACGAAATGGGTGCCCGGCTGGGCCGTGAATTTGACCCTGATGGTCATTACCGAGTTGGAAATCTCCCGGACCCCCTGGGATTTGACCGGCCGGATGAAATCTTTGCCGTATTCTTCATTCTCCAGCATTTTAATCCCGACTTTCTTGATAATTTTGCGGATCTTGTCGATCGGCGCGTCGTAGGGGAAGTCGAGGTTGAATTTGACCACGATGCCGCCGCGCATGAAATTGGTGATCGCCCCGAGCTCGCTGTGCGGGATGATCTGCAGCATACCGCGGTGATGGCGGAGCATGACGTTGCGCAGGGTGATGGTTTCCACCGTGCCGGATACCGAGCCGGCATTGAGATACTCGCCGACCCTGAAGGCATCGTCGAGCAGGTAGAAAAAGCCGGAGAAGATATCGGCCACCAGCTTCTGGGCTCCGAAACCGATGGCCAGGCCGATCAC
>CBFCWR010000076.1:0-10625 GCA_965601575.1 uncultured Desulfofustis sp.
GCGCCTTGATTTCGTCACCGCTGAGGAACTTGCCCTCATCCCTCATGTATCTCACTGTTTGCACCAGCTGCATCGAGTCAAGGTCAAAGACGTTTGAAGCCTGCGGACTGTCACCAAAACTCTGATGGTCACCGGACAGACAGAGAATATTGTTGATGCCGAAGGAGGCCGCTCCAAGAATATCACTCTGCAGGGCGATTCTGTTCCGGTCGCGAACAACCATCTGCAGCACCGGGTCAAGACCCATCCCTTTCAGGTGAATACAGGCAGCCAGACTGCAGAGCCTGGTCACCGAAGTCTGGTTGTCGGTCACATTTATGGAATCGACATGATCTTTGATCAGCTCCCCCTTCTCCTTGATATGGGCCGGATCACTGGAGCGTGGAGGTCCGCATTCACTGGTAACCGCCTGATGACCGCTCTTCAGAATCTTCTCGAGTTTGCTGCCGGTTACTGTTGCTGCCATTAGAAGTCCTCCAGTTTAAATGATCTGGGTCCGCCGGACCTGTCTTTCGACCAGTCTTTCAGAGGCATCAGTTTCTCGTAAGTATCGAGTCGTCCCAGCGCCTCCAAGCGGTCGACCACAAGCTGCCAGGCGCATTCCGTCTCTTTTGAAATCTCGCATTTACCGGTCGTCGACCCGCCGCACGGTCCGTTGAACAACCGCTTGGCACAGCGACTCACCGGACAGATGCCGCCGGTGACGCCGAGCACGCAGTCCCCGCAGGCTTGGCACTTTTCGGTGTATAAGCCGGTCTCCGGCACATCACCAAGAAAAGTGGTGTTGAGCCCTGGATAAATAGGGATTTCATACTTTTCTGCCATGAACTGGACACCGATGCCGCAGGCCAGACTTAGAATCGCCTCGGATTTCTGAACCAGTTCTTCGGTCTTTTCAAAAAACTCGTGTTCGCATTGCCGCTCGATGCCGCTGTCGATGATTTCAATATCGACGTCATCCTGGGTGGCTCTCATCCTGAGCTGGGCGGCAAGTATGCCGGCCTCCTTGTTGCCGCCCTGGTGACAGACAGCCACGCAGGTGTTGCAGCCGAAAACGGTCAACTGCTTGTGATCCTTGACCATTTCCCAGATTTCTTCAAATGGTTTCTGTTCGCCTACGATCATAATCTATACTCCTTTATCAGTCTGAAAATGCTGATATCATTATTCTTCGGCAACTTCGGAGATATCTTCCATCGGCTGAACAACGCCTTTTTTGTTCTTCAGCGCCATCCAGATCGGAGAGGGACCGAGCTCGGCGATCTGTTCAGAGAATTCAGTACAGATCTCGGCCCAGCGGGGTCCCTGGGCAGCCGAGAGATTAAAAAACTGCAGCCGTTCAGGGCTTACCCCGACGGTCAGCAGGCTTCTCTTGATCTGTTCAACCCGTTTGGCAGCGTTGGTATTTCCTTCCAGGAAATGGCATTGGCCGGGCAGTCAGCCGGCCACGAAGACGCCGTCTATACCCCGTTCAAAGGCCCGCAGCACATAAATCTGATCAAGCTTGCCGGTACAGGGAAGCCTGATCACCTTGACGCTCGGGGAATAGGAGAGCCGCATGACACCGGCCAGATCGGCCGCTGCAAAGGCGCAGTAGTGGCAGGCGAAGGCGATGATATTTGCCTTCCAGTCAGGGGGAATCTCGCCCGTGACTTTCTCAGGATTTACTGCTACCTCTTTTTCTTCACCGGGTGTCATTCACATCCTCCTCGGTCTTTAATTGATCTCGGTCACAGAATCGATCATCGCGGTAATCTGATCATCTCTGAAAAAGTTGACCTGGAACGCCTTGGCCGGGCACACGCCGGCGCAGATACCGCAACCGGTGCATTTCACCTCGTTGTGGCTGACCATTCCGTCCTCGTCAATAAACGGTGAGCCAAACGGACAGGCCCTGAAACAGGCCAGACAGGACATGCAGATATCCCGGTTGTGTTTGGAAATGATGCCGGAGACGGTCAACTTTTCCTTGGACAGAAGGGCCCCGGCACGTCCCGCGGCAGCCAGCGACTGGCTGAGGGTTTCCTCGAGATTTTTCGGGGCGTGGGCCAGGCCGGCGAGGAATAATCCTTCACTGGGGAAGTCCACCGGCCGAAGCTTGACATGGGCCTCGAGAAAATAATCGTCGATATTGCAGGTGAGTTTGTACTTTTTGGCAAATTCGGTCGCATCCTGCTGCGGACGCAGGCCAGTGGACAGGACGACATAATCAGGTTCAAGTAGCACCTCTTTGCCAAGCACCTTGCCGGGCAGGCTGACGCGCAGCGCATCGCCCTCGGTGTCGATCACCGGCTTTTCTTCCGGGGTGAAGAGAAAAAAGATTACCCCGAGATCACGGGCTCGCTTGTAATAATCTTCCTTGAGCCCATAGGCCCTCATGTCCCGATAAAGGACAATGACCCGGGCCGCCGGGTTTTTCTCTTTGATGGCGATGCTGTTTTTCAGCGCGTCCTGGCAGCAGACCCTGGAGCAGTAGTTGGCCGGCTCTTCCCGGGAACCGACGCACTGAATCATGACGTAGGTTTCACCGTCGGCCGGTTCACGCTCGGCCATGAGATCTTCGAGTTCACGCTGGGTAATGATCCGTTCGGAATCGTTATAGCCATACTCGGTGGGCTCATACTCCTGACCGCCGGTGGCGATCATGATCGCCCCGTGTTCAATTCTGGTCCCGTTGTCGAGACTGGTCACAAAGTTGCCGATAAAGCCGTCGGTGTTCTCCACCGCACTGCTCATGTGGACGGTCACCGCCGGATTGTTTTCAACCCGTTCTATGGTTTCGGCCAGAAAGGCCTGAACGTCGTTGCCCTCGATGTTTCTGCGTACGCGACGCAGAAGGCCGCCGAGGGTATCTTCGCGTTCCACCAGGTGCACATGGTAGCCCTGTTCGGTCAGCGACTGGGCGGCCGTCATGCCTGAGATACCGCCACCGACCACCAGTGCCGTATGGTTGACACCCACCGAATTCTGGTCGACCGGATCGAGCAGTCTGGCCTTGGCCACATTCATGTTGGTGATGTCAATCGCTTTCTGGGTGGCGACTTCTTTGTCATCCTTGTGCACCCATGAACACTGTTCGCGGATATCGGCCAGTTCGAAGAGGAACTTGTTGAGACCGACCTCCCTGATGGTATCCTGAAACAGCGGCGAATGGGTCCGCGGCGTACAGGAAGCGATGATTACCCGGTTGAGTCCTTTTTCATTGATCAACTCCTTGACCTTGGCCTGTCCGTCCGGAGCGCAGGCGTACATGATGGTCTCGGAGTGGGCCACCCCTTCCTCCTTGGCGGCGGCATCGGCCACCTCCTGGACATCGACCGTGCCGGCTATGTTCACGCCGCAATGGCAGACGAAGACACCGATCTTGGGATCTTCATCGGTGATGTCGCGCTCGGGCGGCAGCACCACTTCTTCGATTTCGGTGCCCCGGCGGTCTCCCAGCACCGACATGGCGCCGGCAGCCGCACCGCTGCCCTGGATTACCGTCTCAGGGATATCCTTGGGACCCTGATAGATGCCGGCCACGTAGATGCCCCTGCGGCTGGTCTCCACCGGATTGAGTTTTGAGGTTTTGGCAAAGCCATACTCGTCGGCCTCGATGCCGAAAGTCTCGGCAAAGGCAAGGGAATCTTCCCTGGGCTCGAAGCCGATTGAGAGGATGACCATATCGAACTCTTCGTTGATCCGTTTGCCATCCTCGTCGATATAGTTAATGATCAGATTTTTTGTTTCCGGGTCCTCGACGACACCAGAGACCATGGCACGCCGGTAGATGGTGCCGCTCTCATTCTTAGCCTTGTCGATGTACTTGTCGAAATCCTTGCCGAAGGCCCGAAGCTCCATATAGAACACCGTGCCCTGCACTTCGTCGTCATGTTCCTTGGCAATGATTGCCTGTTTTGCCGCGTACATGCAGCATACCGAGGAGCACCAGCTATTGGAGTTATGGGTATTCCGGGAGCCGACGCACTGGATCCAGGCGAGTTTCTTGGGATGGGCGCCGTCCGAAGGGCGGGCGACTTCACCGCCGCACGGTCCTGAGGCGGAGAGCAGCCGCTCGAACTGCAGTGAGGTGACGACATTTTTATGGCGGCCGTAGCCGAACTCCTGCCGAATTGCCGGATCGTAGGTCTTCAACCCCGGCGTCAGGATGATCGAGCCAACCTTGAGCTCGTAGATTTTTTCGTTGTCCTCAAAATTGATGGCCAGCGCTTTACAGACTTTCTCGCACTTGCGGCAGACGTTCTTGGTCAAGTAGAGGCAGCGCTCGGGATCGATGGCCCGGGTATTGGGAACGGCCTGGGGGAAAAGTGCGTAGATGGCCTTTCTCTTATCCAGCCCCAGGTTGAAGACGTTGTCCACCTTGGTGGGACAGACCGGCTCGCAGTCGCCGCAGCCGGTACAGCGCTCGGGATCGACATAGCGGGCTTTCTCCTGGAGTTTGACGGTGAAGTTGCCTTCCTCGCCCTCCACCGACACCACCCTGGTCTGGGTGTACATCTTGATATTGGGGTGACGGCTGGATTCGACCATGCGAGGGGAAATCATGCACATCGCACAGTCACCGGTGGGAAAAGTCTTGTCAAGACGGGCCATGGTGCCGCCAATTGATGGTTCCTCGTTGATCATGTGAACCAACAGGCCGCTGTCGGCCATGTCCAGCGAGGCTTGCATCCCGCCAACGCCGGAGCCAACCACCAATACCGAACCAACCTTGTCCGCTTGTTGTCCCAGGGGAGTGTTCTTCGTCAAAACGACCTCCTCAGAATCAGACCCTGTATCTACATCATGCCGGCTGATTGCAGTTGCTGAGAAGAATTAGGGCTCTGATCATGAATAATGAGTAGTCAAATCTTCTGTCTGCGCAGCACAACGCCCCCATTATTCTGGAATTTTAACTCTATTACAATCTCTTTTTAGTTTTTTGTGGTACCCCCTCCGTCCAGTTGATCTTTTTGTATAATATTATTAATAATTTCGCCTGGTCCAAATTGTGACAACTCTGATATTAGCGAAAGGCGCAGGCAGCGCAGAACCTAACAGAAAACGGTGAGATGGAGCGGATTTGAGCGAGCTTCGCCATTTCCAACAGTTCATGCCAGATTTCAGCCGACACACCCATTGCCCATCACTTTCACCCCCACGTTCTGAACGCTGCGGTGGGTATCATTTCGAACTGTTCAAGCAAGGAAGCCGCCGTTTTGAAAAGGTCAGCTACCCACTGCGCTGCGGCATCTACCATGAAATTGACGGGCCCGACGCAGTGCTGCATTTCGATCTCAATCACCAGCCCATCCGCCTTATCGGCAAGCAGAAGAGCTGGCCCCATCCCCAGGAATGGCTCAAAAGGACCATCGGCGGCGACTGGCTTTATTATTCCACCGGAGGCTATACGGGCGTCTTCGAGACCACGGGGGAGTTCTACCTGCCTAATCTCCCCTATGCCACCAACAATCATTTGGGGGGAAAACCGTTGGATCAGGAGCCCATTCGCTCCCTGATCGAGAACTGGCCGGCCGAGGTGGACAGGATCGCCGCGTGCTGCCGCGGCTGCAGTGACGACATCGATCTGCTGATCGACCGGATCAGACGGCTTACTCCTGCGGCACTGGCGGAACGGGCCAACCGGCTGCACCGTATCGTCAACGGTCCGGTCAGCGTGCTGCCGCCCGACACCAGACATGTGGACTACCAGGTAGTTCCTCTCAATGTATCGCTGGGCTGCCTTTACAAGTGCAGCTTCTGCCGGGTAAAGAACAACCGATCTTTTACCCAGCTCACCATGGCCGAGATCGAAGCTCAGCTTGACCGCCTGCGCACTCTGCTGGCAAATGACCTGATCAATTTCAATTCCATTTTTCTCGGTCAGCACGATGGTCTCAATTGCCCCCCCTCGCTGCTCTGCGGCGCCGTGGAATCGGCCCATCGTAAACTGGACCTCAAATCTTCCTGGCTCGATGGCACCAACACGTTCCTGTTTGGTTCGGTGGGCTCGCTCCACGCGGCTGAAGAGAAGCTGTTTGACGATTTGGATAAGCTGCCGGGTCGCGTCTTTGTCAACATCGGTCTGGAATCGGCCGATCAGCACACCCTCGACCTGCTCGGCAAACCGCTGAAGGCAGAGGAGGTGCGTGCGGCTTTCGATCTCATCCAAACGATTAATCAACGTCACCGCAGCGTTGAGATTAGCGCCAATTTCGTTACCGACCCGGACCTGCCCGAAAGCCATTACCACACCATGATGGGGCTTATTCGAGATCGGGTCAAAGCGCCACGGGACAAAGGCTGCATCTATTTAAGCCCGCTTCGCTTCAACGAGCCGTCCCGGGCCCGTCTCTTTGACTTTTACAAAATCAAGCGGCTCAGCAGGCTGCCGCTGTATATGTACACTATCCAGCGACTGTGATTTGCTCAGCAGTTACTATCAATTCGACATAATGGAGAACAGACCGTGAGCCAGCCAGACAATCTGCGCGCCCTGACACTTGCTCAACGTGATGGGTTGACCGATCAACAGCGCCACAACAAAAGCGAACGCATCGCCGCCATCCTGCTGGCCAGTGAAGCGGTGGCGGCCAGCCACTCGATTTTTGTCTATGTGCACTTCAGGAGTGAAGTCGAAACCGTTTCTTTGATACGCAGCCTGCTTGAAATGGGTAAACAGGTCTCCGTGCCTTTGACCAGGGTTGCCGAGAAGCGGCTCGATATCGTGCTGCTCGAGGACCCGGACCGTGACCTGGCACCGGGGTACTGCGCCATCCCTGAGCCCACCGAAGAGGTGGCCGGGGCGAGAACCATCAGTGCGGAAGAGCTCGATCTCATCCTGCTGCCGGGTTCGGTGTTCGATGAGCGGGGTGGTCGTTACGGTTACGGAGGCGGGTATTACGACAGACTGCTGGCGCGCATACCTGCTGCGACCAGGTACGGGCTCGCCTATGAATTGCAGGTGGTGGAACAACTCGATCTGCAGCCCCATGATCAAATACTGGATGGCATCGTCACCGAAAAAAGGCTGATACTCGCGCCAGAGCGCCCATTGGAGGAGCTGGAGTGAAAAATCAATCTTCAATAATTGACTTTTATTGAGTCGGCCTGTACAGTCCACATTCGGATAATTCCTGTCTCTCGCGCTGAGAGCGCTTTCTTTTGTCCCGTCGCTTGAGGCAGAATAAATTAAAGCTGCGAGATCTATATGAAAGTACTTCTGAGCCTGTCGCTTCTTGTTTTTCTTGCTGGTGTCTCCTTTCGGATTTATGGCTGGTTGACCCACACGGTACTCACTACCGATAAAGGTACGTCCCCCGGACGACCAGCGTCGGCCCTCAAAGGGGCCGTGGGAACCATCTTCAGCGGTGAACTGGTCGCCATCGTCAAAACCTTTTTCACCGATGTCCTGTTCCAGAAGCGGCTGTTCTCCAAATCGGCCCTGAGATGGGTTGCACACAGCCTGATCTTTTTCGGTTTTATCGCCCTTCTGCTGATGCACGGCCTGGGAACCGGGGTCAGCGAATTTTTCTTCAGCGACTACCAGTCGACCATTCAGCCCTATATGACGCTGCGCAACCTCTTCGGTGTGATGGTGCTGGTCGGGCTCGGCATTGCCATCTATCGCCGCCTCACCGATAAGCCGCAACGGGTGAAAAGCTACGTCAGCGACTGGTTGGCGATCGCCATCGTCGGCGCCATCATCCTCTCGGGCATGGTGCTTGACAGTTCCCAAATCTCAAGCTATTCGGCCTTTGCCGAGATGGCCGAGGATTACGGCGACATTACCGATCCCGAAGAACTGTTGCCGCTGGAGACCTATTGGGCTGCCGAGCAAGGCCTGGTCTCTCCCAACGTCGCCAAGCCCTACGATCCCGCCCTCATTGAAGAGGGTCGAGAAATCGCCGCCGACACCTGCATGGAATGTCATGCCCCGGCCCAGAGCGCTTTTGTGAGCTATTCCCTCGCCAAAGTGGTCGGCCCTGTTGCCCAAGGACTGGGTGAAGAAGGGGTGGTCAATGCACTTTACTATCTGCACATCATCCTCTGTTTAGGTCTGCTCGCCTGGCTGCCGTTCTCGAAGATGTTCCATGTGATCGCCACCCCGGTGTCCCTGCTGATCAACGGCGTCATGGGCTTCAAAGAGCCGGGCAAGGACCCGGCAAATGTGGTCAACCGGCGGATGATCGGTCTTTCTGCCTGCACTCACTGCGGATCCTGCAGTGAAATGTGCTCGTCGCTGATGTTCTATGAGTCGTTCCAGAACGATTTCATCCTGCCCTCAGAAAAAGTGCAGATCCTGAAAAAGGTGGCAGCCGGACAAAAGGTCGATGACCAGACCCTGGCCAACCTCCAGAAAGGTCTCTACATCTGCACCAGCTGTGACCGCTGCTCCGAGATCTGCCCTTCCGGCATCAACCTCAGGGAATTGTTCATCAGCTCGAGATACCAGCTGCTCAACAGAGGCATACCCGAAACCTCGATGCTGAGCCATTTCTCATTTCCCCTGTCGCTGACCAAAAATTTCATCGATGATCATAAGATCGCCTTGAAAAAACTGGAGCAGATCTTCAAGGATTCCTTCACCAAACTCAAAGACCTCACCTCGATCACCGTCAGCGATCCGGTTCAGGTCGGCACCGACAGCTACCAGAGCTGTTACGCCTGCCAACGCTGCTCCAATATCTGTCCGGTGGTGAGACTCTATGACGATCCGGTGGAAGAACTCGACATGCTGCCCCATCAGATCATCTTCAGCCTCGGCATCGGCAACAAGGATGTCGCCATGGGATCGCAGATGATCTGGAGCTGCTCCACCTGCTACCTGTGCCAGGAACACTGTCCCAACAAGGTGGAGCTCACCGATATTTTCTATAATCTGAAAAACGCTGCGATCAGGCAGATGGAAGGAGGTCGCGCATGAAACTCGCTTTTTTTCAGGGGTGCAACATACCGATCAGAATCGAGCAATACGCGGTCTCGGCTGAGGCAGTATTGAAAAAACTCGGCGTCCAGCTTGAAATAATTGAAGAATTCACCTGCTGCGGCTACCCGGTCCGCAATGTGGACGAGAAAGCCTACATCATCCCCTCGGTCAGAAACATGGCCATCGCCGAGAAAAAGGGACTCGACATCATGGTGATCTGCAACTGCTGCTTCGCCAGTCTGCAGAAAGCCAAGAACGTCATGGCCGGCAACCCGGAACTGGCTGCAGAGATCAATGAGCTGCTTGCCAAAGACGGGCTCACGTTCGAGGGTAGTGTCACTATCAAACATTTCCTCACCGTACTCCACGAGGATATTGGTCTGGAGACCATAAAGAAGCAGCTGGTCAACATGGTGACAGATCTCAATCTCTCTGTCATTCACGGTTGTCACATTCTAAGACCGCGCGAGGTAACGCTGTTCGACGACAGCTTCGTCCCCAAGATCACCGATGAACTGGTGGCCCTGACCGGAGCCACGAGTCTGGACTGGCGGGGCAAGCTCGAGTGTTGCGGAGCCGCCCTCGGCGGTCTCAACAGCGAACTCTCCGAGATCCTGCTCCAGGAGAAGGTGGACGGAGCCCGGGCCGCCGGGGCCCAATTCGTCACCCCGGTATGCTCTTATTGCCATTTACAATTCGATACCACCCAGTTGAACATGAAGGACCAGCAGCAGGACAAGGAAGTGCTTCCGGTTCTGCTGCTTCCCCAGCTTCTCGGTCTATGCCTTGGAATCGATGAGAAAGTTCTGGGAATCGAGCAGAACAGCACCATCGAGCCCCTCCATGTGGATAATCTCAAATCCTTGCTGGGCCCGCCTGTGGAGAAAAAGAAAAAGAAGCGTAAGAAACGCCCGCAGAAAGAAGCTGCCTGAGATTTAGCCCTACACAGTTCGAGAAGCAGACCGGCCCGTTGAGCCTGCCGGTTTGCTTCTTTTTTTTTTGCAACCAGTGCTTATGGTGAGAAGCGGATCTTAGAAGAGAAAAACGCTAAATACTAAATGTAAGGGATTGATATGAGCAAAGTAATCGCTTTCGCCGGAAAAGGCGGCGTGGGCAAAACCACCGTCGCCTCTCTCGTGGTACGAAGTCTTTCAAAAGCGGGTAAAACCCCGATCCTGGCAGTCGATGCGGATCCTAACTCCAACCTTGGCGAAACCCTCGGTCTGGAGGTTACCTCGACCATCGGCGATATCCGGGAAGATTTCATGCGTGACCCCCAGGGCGTCCCATCGGGGATGGACAAAACCGTCTATCTCGAAAGTCTGGTGGAGCAGGCCCTGATCGAAAAACCAGCCTTCGACCTTCTGGTCATGGGCCGCCAGGAAGGGCAAGGCTGCTACTGCATGGTCAACAACATCCTCCACAATTTCACCGATCGTCTCGCCCAGAGCTACCGCTACATGGTCGTTGACAATGAGGCCGGCATGGAACACCTGAGCCGCCGGACCAGCGGCCGCGTCGACATGCTTTTCCTGGTCACCGACTATTCGCTGCGCGGGCTCAGGGCCTTGAGCAGAATCCACGAAATGCTCGACAGCCTGAAACTGGAAGTCGCGGAAATGGGCATCGTTGTCACCAGGGCCCCTCGCGAACTCAACGCCAAGTTCCTCGAGGAGGTTGAGGAAATTGGCGTCCCCATCTTTGGTATCATTCC
>CBFCWR010000077.1:0-10614 GCA_965601575.1 uncultured Desulfofustis sp.
CTGTTTGGCAAAACTGCGTCCCTGCTCCTTCAGATAGGCACTATTCATCAACAGTAGCCTGGCCGCCTCCAGGTCGGTGTAGCGATCGGCGATTTTCCATTGTATGGCTTGGAATTCGCTGATCTTTCTTTCAAACTGTATACGCTCCAGCGAATAGCTGGTCGCCGCATCCATGGCAGCCAGACCAACCCCCAGCGCCAGGGAGCCGATGCCAATTCTGCCGCCAGCCAGTTCAGCGACGGCCACCCGGAATCCGTCGTTGAGTTCTCCCATCAGCGCATCGGCCGGTATGCGGCAGTCCTGGAAAAGCAACTCATTGGTCTTGGAGGCATGCTGCCCCATCTTCTTCTCCGCCTTGCCGATGGTGAACCCCTCCACACCCGGTTCGACCAGAAATACGCTGACCCCCTTGCCTTTGGGAGCGTTCGGGTCGGTAACCGCCCAGACTACGAAAACCCCGGCGCAGGAGCCGCTGGTGATAAATATCTTTGAGCCGTTCAAGATCCACGAGTCTCCGTCCCGGACGGCCGAAGTCGTCATCGAGGCAGGGTCAGAACCAGCGCCTGACTCGGTCAGCCCGAAAGCCCCCGCCAGATATTCCCCCGAGCAGATACGGGGAATATATTTCTCTCTCTGGTCCTTACTCCCAAGCGCCTGGATGACTTCGCAGACCATATTGTTGACGGACACGGTCACCGCGGTGGAAGCACAAGCTCTGGCGATCTCGGTCATGGCGACGCTGAAAGCGACCACGCCGGCCTCAGCACCGCCGTATTCATCTTTGATATTGAGCCCCATGAACCCAAGCTCGGCGAGCTTTTTCAGATTTTCGTGAAAGAGGTCCTCGTCGTCCACTTGGTCGAGGGAGGCTGCTACCGGCTCAAGTTCTGCCTGGGCAAATTCTCTGGCAGTGTCTTGGATAAGTTTCTGTTCTTCGTTTAGATCCAAATTCATCGTCGTGTCCGTGCCTGTGGTGAGTGAGATTAATTAATTCCAGTCAAGACGATCAGCAGCCTTTGAATTGGGCCTTGCGCTTTTCCAGAAATGCCTTCATTCCCTCGCTCTGGTCATCACTGGCAAAACACACCCCGAAAAGATCTGCCTCGTAGCGACAGGCCCTGGCGAGGTCCATCTCGATACCTGCGTGTACCGCTTCTTTACAGAGGCGCACGGCAAGGGGTCCTTTCTGGCTGATTTTCTCCATTATTCCTGAACAATGGGCCAGCAGTTCTTCCTGGGGGACCACCCTGTTGACCAGACCAATTCGGCAGGCCTCCTGGGCATCGATCATGTCCCCTGTAAGAATAAGTTCCAGTGCCTGACCGGTGCCCACCAGCCTCGGCAAGCGCTGGGTACCGCCGAATCCTGGTATGACACCCAGGTTCACCTCGGGCTGGCCGAATTTTGCGTTTTCGCTGCAGATCCGTACATCGCAGGCCAGCGCCAGTTCGCAGCCACCGCCAAGGGCAAAGCCGTTCACTGCCGCAATTACCGGTCGCGGCAGCGAGGCAACCGCGTCCATGGCCCGGTGCCCCAGTCTGCCAAATTCACGGGCCGCAAGTGCATCGTATTCCTGCATGGCGCTGATATCAGCGCCCGCCACGAAGGCCTTATCGCCGGCACCGGTGAGAATCACCCCTACCAGATCCTCCTTCTGGGCCAGTTCCCCGAATAGTACCCTGATCTCCTCCAGGGTTTCCGGATTGAGAGCATTCAGTGATTTCGGCCTGTTCACAGTCACCAGGCCCACGTTGTTTTCAATCTCACAGAGCAGGTTTTTCATATTCGCACCTTAGTTTCGGTCTTATTTGTTGGATTAATCAGTCGAGGTAAAATCTCCAGGCGCAGAACCATTCCTCGGGGTGATTATCGGGAGGACAGCCGACGCACTCGGTCTTGATTCTCCCATCGACGCTTCTGGCAAAATAGCTGTATTCTACCAGCCCGGCTGATTTGCAGGGGTAGTCGGGTAATCCTTTTCTTTTCCTGGCAGCCTGGACGCGGCAATTGTTCATCTGAAACACGAAGCTGTTCTCTCCCTCGTCTACAATCGACTGCTCGTTGATCGATGCGTAGACACGAAACCCCAACGCACGCTTCAATCCCTCGAGGCCAGGATCATCAGGCAGGCCCAATCGCTGGGATATAGTCTTGGCCTCGAACGGGGAAAAATGGGCCCAGCATGAATCGTTGCAGCGCTTGGCTTCGCCCTGTCCCTCGCTCTGCTCTATGGTCTGGAACCAGACACCGTCGTTAACCAGCCAGTTTTTCGCCAGCCTGTCTTTGAGCGCAGCCAGATCGGTTTCCTCCATGTCAAGCAAAACGGAGGGAATACCGTCAACCATTTCGAACCCGAATAGTTTTCCGAGATGATTCATCTGAATTCCAAAGCTGGTCTTGAAGGCCTTCTCCAGCAGCATCAGTGCCTTTTCCGTCCCCATCTGATGTTTCACTTCGCCATACCACATGCCGTGGTGGAGAATGATCCGATGAAAAAGATCAACGATGAAGCGGGCCGTTTCCTCCTTGTTCAGTTGTGCCTCGCTGTCCGCTTTGTAATCGGTCATTTCTGCCTCCTCAGATAAAAGTGATGGAATCGGGACTGCGGGTGAGCGGGACGAGTCCTTGATCGGTCACCTGGTGAGTGTTTTCTATACCGACAACCCCTTTCCCCGGCATAATGAGTTTGGGCTCCAGGGCAATGATCATGTTCCGTTCGAGCTCAAGTTCCTGCCCTTTGGCCAGGAAAGGAAACTCGTCCAGTTCCAGTCCGATGCCGTGACCGGTAAACCTGATCCGCCGCTCACCGGCCCCCATGAACCACTCCCCGTATCCTTTTTCTTCCGCTAAACTGATCATGAGCTCGTAGACGTCGCCGCTGGCGACTCCCGGTTTGGCCTGCTTCATGACCTGTTCCTGGATCTCAAGCATCGCTTCATGACCAGCCAGAAGCTCTTCTGGAAGCGTGCCCAGACAGAAGATCCTGGTGTGATCGGAAAGGTAGCCGTTGAAGGCAAAGACGTAATCGACCAGAATCGGTTCGTCACGCTTGATTTTATTGAATCCGGCTCCCTGCCCGGTAAGTTTCGATGGTCCCCTGCCCCCGGTGGGCGAAGCGAGATAGCTCGGTACCGCACCATCGGCACCCGCCAGGAGATGACCATAGAATAGCTCGCTGCCCCAGAGACGCATCCTGACGATACCCTGATGGCCCAGACTCCTGGCGTAGGATTCCAGTTCCCCGGCTACTTGCAGCTCCGTTTTCCCTTCAACGATCAATTCGCTGACCTTGCCGCAGACCAGGTCCGATCCCTTGGCTGCCTGCTTGATGCAGTCGATCTCGTAGTCCGATTTCACTGCCCGGATCAACCGAATTTCTGTTGAAATATCTGCAAGCTCGGAGTGATTGAAGATTTTTTGATACTGAAAGTAGAGATTCGCCGGCAGAACATCGAGTTCAAGGCCCAGTACCCTTGGTAAGCTAAGTCCGCGGCTGGCTAACATTTCCGGCAACTTCCGCGGGCTTGCGATCGACACCACCTGGGCCAGTGGCGATTCTTGCCGAGCCCGATCGAAATCCTTGAACACCATGAGCAACGGCTGGCCCTCGGAAGGAACATAGAGGTAGCCCTGCTGTGAGGTGGCGGAGAAATAGAACAGGTCAGTTTTCTGTACGATCAGGGCCCCGTCGACACTTTTTTGCAGCAACGCCTGCTGCAGGCGCGTGATTCTTCCCTCAAGTTCTGCTCTACTGATATCCAACCATTCCAGTCCCGACACGCGCGTACTCCTTCCGCCGGAGAGGCAGCCCGTTAATATTGGTAAAAACCTTTACCGCTCTTTCTGCCCAGCCAGCCAACCTCGACATATTTTCTGAGCAGGGGGCAGGGACGGTATTTGGAATCCTTGAAACCGTCGTAGAGAGTCTCCATAATAGCCAGGCAGGTATCGAGCCCGATCAGATCGGCGAGCGCCAGGGGGCCCATGGGATGGTTCATCCCCAGCTTCATCACCGTATCGATGTCTTCTTTTTTTCCCACCCCCTGATAGAGGCAGTACACCGCCTCATTGATCATTGGCAGCAGGATCCGGTTGGCGATAAAACCAGGGTAATCGTTGGCTTCTGCCGGGGTCTTGCCAAACTGCTCACACAGCTGCCAGGTGAGATCGAAGGTTTCCTGGGAGGTTGCCAGTCCTCGGATCACCTCGACAAGTTTCATTATCGGGACGGGATTCATAAAATGCATCCCGATAACCTTTTCGGGGCGCTCGGTTTGGGCCGCAATTCGGCCAATGGGAATGGAAGAAGTGTTGGTAGCCAATATCACATGGGCGGGACAGGCTTCCTCGAGCTGACGGAAGATGTTGAATTTCAGATCTTCCATCTCCACGGCGGCCTCAACCACATAATCCGCCTGGGCCATATCGGAGATATCCGTGGTCGTGCGTATTCGGCCGAGAGTCTCCCGGGCCTGCTCGGTTTCAAGTTTTCCCTTTTCGACGCTGCGCACCAGGTTCTTCTCAATGGAGGCCACCCCCTTGGCGGTACATTCCTCATTGATATCACTCATGATTACTTCAAGTCCGCTGGCTGCGGCGACCTGGGCTATACCACCGCCCATCTGGCCGGCTCCGATAACGCCAAAGGTTTTTATCCCCATTTTTCTCTCCTTGATCGGTCTTTCTTATCTATTGACAACAAGGGCCACTGCCTCTCCACCGCCGAGGCAGAGTGAGGCGAGACCGCGTTTGAGATCACGGCGTTCCATTTCGTACAGCAAGGTGGTCAGCACCCTGGCGCCGCTGGCCCCGATTGGATGTCCCAGGGCGACGCTGCCGCCGTTGACGTTTACTTTTCCGGGATCGAGTTTGAGCACCTCATTGATGGCGCAGGAGGTGCCGCTGAAGGCTTCATTGATCTCGAATAGATCGATATCCTCAATCGAGATGCCTTCTTTTTTCAGCACCTTCGGGATCGCGTAGATGGGTGCCATCAGGACATATTTCAATTCTATGCCATGTGATGCCTGGGCCCCGACCCGGGCCATGATCTGACAGCCGAGTTCAGCAGCCTTTTCTTCACTCATCAGCACCACGGCGGCACCACCGTCGCTGATGATTGAGGCATTACCGGCAGTGCCGACCCCATCTTTCTTGAAAGCGGGGCGCATGGCAGAGAGGGTTTCGTAACTCGTTTCAGCCGGACATTCATCGGTGTCAAAGATCACCGGTTCGCCCTTGCGCTGGGGTATGGGCACCGGCGCTATCTGGGTTTTGAAGACACCTGCGGCAATAGCGTTCAGGGCGCGATTATAAGAACGCTCTGCAAAACGATCCTGCTGTTCACGCGTTACCTCCCACCTCTCGCAGATGTGTTCGTTGGACATGCCCATGTGAAAATCGTTCACCACATCCCAGAGCCCGTCGTGGATCATGTGGTCCTGCAGCGTGCCGGGGCCCATTCGATGCCCCCACCGGGCCTTTTCGAGGTAGTAGGGTGCCATGCTCATGGTTTCCATGCCGCCGGCGACCACCACCTCGGCATCACCGCACTGGATGGCCTGGGCCGCGAGCATGACGCTTTTCAGCGATGATCCACAGACCTTGTTGACGGTGATCGCCTCCACCTCGTCGGGGAGTCCCGCTTTTATTGCCGCCTGCTTACCGGGATTCTGTCCATACCCGCAAGGCAGCACCATACCCATAATGCATTCGTCCACATCGGTTCCGGCTATTCCGGCCCGCTCTATGGCTGCTTTGATCACATGGGCGCCGAGATCGGTGCCCCCGATAGTGGCAAGAGAGCCCCCAAAACTGCCCAGAGGGGTCCGAACCGCACTGACAATTACTGCCGTTTTCATGATAGCCTCCAGAAGCTGAAATGCTGTCGTCAGAGCCAAAGAGTTGGTTGCATCTCCTTGAATATATGCGTCAAGACATTACCGACCAAGCGCTCGGTCGTTATTCCGAGTTTACTAATTCGACTGCAATTGTCAATAGATAATTGGTGACCTGGACCACTCCCCAGATCACCCTTCTGAAGGCGCGGCAACGGGAAGGGGCGTTTTGCCCCCGGAGCTCCGGTCCCAGCGACCATTCTTGGTCAGGGACCGGTAACCGATGCTGCTAGAGGAGTGAGGAACGTTTTTTACGCGATTTCCTGCTTATCATGCCGATTAACCAACCCAGAAAGAAAACCCCGCCTCCGGCCAGAAACCATTTGAGCGTCTCGGTTTTACCCAGCCGATCATTCTCTTTTTGCAGGGTAGTCACCTGACGCTCGAGGCCCTCTACCTTGGTCCGAGCAGCGTCCAGATCGGTCTTGGTTTGGATTACGTCGGCGGTATCTTCCTGAAGGTTGAGAAAATCTTCATTAACGGTGGTTCGCTCGACCACGCACTGGTTGAGTTCACGCTCCACCTCCGCCTTCTCGTCACTCAGCCTTCTTTCAATTTCGTCTTTCTCGGCGCTCAGCTGGGCGACGCGGCTATTCAGCGACTGGGTTGTCTCGGCCAACACCTCTTTTTCCCGCTGCAGCAATTCAACCTGCTGCCCCATCGGCGGAGACTCGCTCAGAAAGCGCCGCAGCACCCAACCTTCTTTGCCGCTTTCAAGCCTGACCTGGGCCCATTCATCAGACTCGGCCAGCATTTCAACCGGTGTGCCATCCTTGAGCACGGCAATGATCTTGAAGTCGGTCCCCTTGCCCCTTCTCATGGTGATTTCTGAGCTGGGCTTGACATACAGGTTTTCAGCCCAGCCCGAAACAGCAGTGAGCAACGCCAGGAAAACAATCAGACTGATAACAGGAAACTGGTCTTTATAGCTCATAACACCATATGAAGGTTGGGATGAATGGGTACCGCCGCCTCCCGTTTACCCTATCCGGTATACACGCTCTCTGCAATAAAATCCTGATCGCGCATCGCCATCAGGCTTTTAGTTGATACGTGCGCGTCCCTCCCACTCCCGGTCCCTGAGTTTGAATTTCTGGATTTTACCGGTAGCCGTTTTGGGGAGTTCCCCAAATTCAACATACTTGGGCGCTTTGAACCTGGCCAAATGGCTCTTGGTGAACTCGATGATGTCCTCTGCCGACGGCTCGCTGCCCGGCTTCGGCACCACAAACGCCTTGGGCACCTCGCCCCATTTGTCGTCCGGAACGGGAATCACTGCCACCTCCTGGACGTCCGGGTGACTGTAGATCACACTTTCGACTTCGACGGTGGAAATGTTCTCTCCACCGCTGATGATGATGTCCTTTTTGCGATCCATAATCTGAATGTAACCGTCGGGATGCATCACCGCCAGATCACCGCTGTGGAACCAGCCCCCGGCAAAGGCCGCTTCGGTGGCATCCGGATCTTTGTAGTAGCCGATCATGACGTTGTTTCCGCGCATTACCACCTCGCCCATGGTAACTCCGTCCCTGGGGACCGGTTCCATGGTTTGGGGATCGACCACGTCCATGAAATGGGTGACGATGAACGGTACACCCTGACGCGATTTGACCTTGGCCCGCTCTTCTTCACCCAACTGCTCCCAGGCAGGCTGCCAGGCGCAGACGCTGTGCGGGCCAAACACCTCGGTCAAACCATAGGTGTGGGTGATTTCGGCCCCGATGGATTCCATATTCCTGATGATCGTCGGAGCCGGGGGGGCGCCGGCGGTCATGATACTCAGGGTCCGCTTCATCTTCACATCCTGGGCCCCGGGCCAGGTGCTCATCATTATCAGCACAGTGGGCGCCGCACAGAGATGCGACACATCCTCGGCCTCGATCAACCGGTAAATATCCTCGGCCACCACCGCCCTGAGACACACATGGGTGGCGCCGACCGAAGTAACACCCCAGGTGAAGCACCAGCCGTTGCAGTGGAACATCGGCAGGGTCCAGAGGTAAACGGAGCGGACATTCAATCCCGACTCGAGCACTTCGCCGATGGCATTGAGATAGGCTCCCCGATGGTGATACATGACCCCTTTGGGACGCCCCGTCGTACCGCTGGTATAGTTGATGGTCATCAACTGCTCTTCAGAGTCAATATCCGCGGCCACCGGTTCTGGAGAGCCACTCGCCAGGAAGGACTCGTAATCCATCTCACCAAGGACTATCTCGTCATTTATATCGCAGACGGTTATATATGTCTGGACTTTGGGTAATTGTCCGGGCTCGACCAAGCCGGCAAATTCGCTGTCGACGACGACGACCTTGGCATCGCTGTGATCTATGATGTAGGAAACCTCTTTCGCGGACAGCCTGATATTGATGCTCACCAGGGCGGCACCGATCAGCGGTACCGCGTAGTGGGCCTCGAGCATGGGCGGGATATTGGGACAGATGAAGGCCACCTTGTCACCCTTACCCACCCCTTGTTGTTTCAGGGCCGAGGCCAGACGGTACACCCGTTCACCAAACTCCCTGTAGCTGTATCTGTTTTCTCCATATATCACCGCAGTCTTGTCGGGATAGACCGCAACACTTCTGGTGAGAAATTCAACCGGCGACAAAATCGATTTGTTTACCTTGGATAGTGTCATCACTACGCTCCTGTGGAAAAATTTGTTCACCCCCGCACCGGGCCGCTACTGAGCGCTCGGTCGCCAAGAGGGGCCATTGTTACAACGTGCATCAATTCAAACCCGGTTTAGTCAATCTGAGATAGGACCCCGTTAGTGTAGCCGAAAAAGTTTTTTTTTCAATACAGTTGAACGGGGGTGCCCCCACCGGTTTTGGCAGTCGGTCCATCTGGGTATCTGCACACTGGATGTGCATCCAATTTTCGACCATAAATTTATCACTTATTAAAAAATTCTTTGACAAATATCATTAATTGTTATCTAGTGTCGAGAGAAACCGAGCGAGCGCTCGGTAGATTTCTTGACGGCCAGGCTGGTCATGCGTTTTAAAGCCTTGTGACTCATAGAAAAACCAACCCGAGGAGGAGTTGAAGGTATGGAAGATCTGTACAGAGAAGTCATGGATTTGAACATGATGGAGGACAACGAAGAAAAAGGTGCGGTAGCAAAGGCCTTTTTCGATAAGCTCAACCATATGGAGATGCCCGAGTACTTCAACTGGGCGGGCGAAATCTTCGATGGGCTGCACGTAAAAGAACGTGGCGATAAAAATGCGCTTGTCTGGGTGGATATCCATACCAAAGAAAACAGAAATTTCACCTACCAGGAGTTTGCCGCCAACGGCAACCGCTGCCTGAACAGGCTGCGCAAAGCCGGGGTCGATAAGGGCGACAACCTCTACATGATGGTGCCCATCGTACCCGAAACCTGGTTCGCCTCCTACGCCTGCATCAAAGGCGGCATTGTCAACGTACCGACCGCCACCACCATGACCCTCAGGGAAATGGAATTCAGGTTTCAGACCTATGCCCCAGATGTCGTCATCGCCGCAGAGACATTCTGCGATCTGATCGATGAGGCGCTGCAGCTCACCAAATCGACGCCGAAAGCTAAAATTGTCCTGGGCAGCAAGCCGGGTTGGGTCAGTTACAGCGATCTGGAAAATGAATCTCCAGAAGCCGAGCCGGCTCACACAAAATCCGATGATCTTCTTTTCTGTTTTTTCACCTCGGGAACCACCGGTTTACCCAAGCGGGTAGGTCACACCGCCACGTCTTATCCCATCGGTCATCTGTCCACCGCGGTGATGGCCGGTATCAGAACCGATGACATCCATCATAACCTCAGCGCCCCGGGTTGGGCCAAGTGGGCCTGGAGTTCGTTCTTCGCCCCGCTCAACGTCGGCGCCACGGGCACCGGATTCAACTTTACCGCGCTGGACGGCATGGCCTATATGGAATGCCTGACCAATTACAAAGTCTCGGTTTTCTGCGCTCCTCCGACTGCCTGGCGGGTGTTCATCAACCTGGACACCTCGGGCCTGGACTTTTCCCATCTGCGCGAGTCCATCGGCGCAGGTGAACCGCTGAACCCAGAAATCATCACCCAGTGGGAAAAACTGACCGGCACCTACATCCGGGACTTTTACGGTCAGACCGAATCAACCGCGATGATCGGCAACGCTCCATGGATGAAAGGCAAGATGCGCAAAGGTTCCTTCGGCGCCCCGTCATTTATGTATGATGTTACCCTGGTCGATGACGACGGCAAGGAAGTAACCGAGCCAGACGAACCAGGATACATCGTCGTGCGTCTTGACCGCTGGCGGTCAATCGGACTTTTCACCGAATATATCGGCAACCCGGAGAAAATGGCCGGCGTCTTTATCGACAACTACTATTACACAGGCGACCGGGGCTCGATCGACAAGGACGGCTACTGGTGGTTCGTCGGCCGCAGTGACGATGTGATCAAATCGTCCGACTACCGGGTCGGACCGTTCGAGGTGGAAAGCGCGCTTATGGAACATGATGCGGTGGCCGAAGCCGCGGTGGTCGGAGTGCCGGATGAAAAACGACACCAGCTGGTCAAAGCGTTTGTAATCCTCAAAGCCGGCAAAGAGCCCTCGAGGGAACTGGCCCTGGATATGTTCAAACACACCATCGACATCCTGGCCAAATTCAAGATTCCAAGGATCATCGAATTTGTCTCCGAGGTCCCCAAAACCTTGAGCGGCAAGATCAGAAGGGTCGA
>CBFCWR010000078.1:0-10565 GCA_965601575.1 uncultured Desulfofustis sp.
TACTCTTGAGCCTGACCCCACTATTTACTACGGGAGACTGGAAAACGGTCTCAGGTATGTTCTGCGGTCCAACGGTGAACCCAGGGACAGGGTCGCCGTCTATCTCAATGTCGAGGTAGGCTCGCTCCATGAGAAGCAGAAAGAACGGGGTTTGGCTCATTACCTGGAACATATGCTTTTCAACGGTACGACTCATTTCCCGCCCGGTGAGCTGATCGACTATTTCCGATCAATCGGTATGAGCTTCGGAGCCGATGTCAATGGCTATACGACCTACACGGATACCGTCTATAAATTGGTTGTTCCAGAGGGATCCGAGCGGGGACTGGCCCAGGCGTTGCTGGTCATGCGCGACTACGCCGACGGCGCCTTACTGCGTGAGGAAGAGATCGAGCGGGAGCGAGGGGTGATCCTGGCTGAGAAAACCGCCAGGGATTCCGCCAGATACCGAAGTGGCGTGGCCCGGAATTCCTTTGTGTTGCGCAACACGCCGTTTCCTGGAAGGCAGCCCATTGGTGATGAGCAGGTTCTGCGGCAGGCAGGCCAAGATGAACTGCGCGGATTTTATAAGCGCTGGTATCGGCCGGACAACATGATTCTCGTTCTGGTCGGCGATTTTGATTTGGCCAGTACAAAAGAATTGGTCGCTCGGCATTTCGATTCCATGAGGAGTACGGGTTCTCCGGTATGTCCCGAGTATGGCATGACCGACCATGATGGAATCGAGACCTTTTACCATTTCGAACCGGAACTTGGCGCCACCGATGTGGCCATCGAGACGGTACGAAATAAGACTCCGGAAAATGACTCGCTGAACCTTCAGCAGGATAACATCCTGCGTTACATGGCTTCGATGATACTCAATCACCGCCTTGACCAACTCCAGGAGTCTGCTGATACCCCGTTCACCTCGGCAGCGTATTACGACACGGTGATGTTTGATAGATTCCGGATAACCGGCATCCGGGCAAGCACCAAGAAGGAAAACTGGCAGCAGAGTCTTGCCCTGATAGATGCCGAGCTTCGAAAGATACTTGAATATGGTATATCGGAGAGCGAGCTGGTGCGGGCCCAAAAAGATCTGCGTTCAGATTTGGAAAATGCAGTCCTGTCAGCAGATACCAGAAGTTCCATGCATCTCGTCTCACAGATTATAGCCAGTCTCGATACCAATCGAGTGCTGCTTTCTCCCGCCCAGGAACTGGACCTGTTTGCCCCTTTTATCGAAGCAGTCACGATAGAGGAGGTGCACCAGGTATTCAAGGATAACTGGGCCGATGACCTAAGGCTGGTGCAGGTCATCGGTGATGCCCAACTGACAAGTATCAGCGACGATGATGAGCTGCTCGCTCTGTATAAAGACCTCCGGGATAGAAAGATCGCGCCGCCCGGGGATATGAAGATACACCCCTTCCCGTACCTCAGCGCCGCGGAGCGACCTCATGAGCTACCGCCGGAGAGTACGATTTTAAAAGACATTGGAGCACAGCGGTTTGATTTCACCAATGGGCTGATACTGAATTTGAAGAAAACAGATTTCAAAAAGAATCAGGTCCGCGCGGCCCTGCATTTTGGCGACGGCAGGCGATCGTTGCCGAAAAAGGGATTGGGGATGCTTGCCTCATCGGTGGTCAACGGCTCGGGGACGGATCGTTTGACTGGAACTCAACTTGAGGCAGCGCTGTCCGGCACTTCTGTGCGTTATGGTTTCCGTGTCGCCGAGGAGTCCTTCGTGCTCAGCGCAAAGGCCGTGTCAGGGGAGCTCGAACTGATGCTGCAAGTACTTCACGCTCTGCTCAATGATCCCGGTTTTAGAAGTTCTGCGTATCAGAGGTCGATGAAAAATTTTGAATCCATGTACCGCCGTCTTGAAAATAGCGTCGAAGGTGGTTCGAGGCTCTATCTCAATAATTTTTTCAACGGCAATGCCAGGAGTTCGGGGCTGCCGTCCTGGGAAGAATTCTCCGCACTGCAGCTCCGCGACGTGGTTGACTGGCTCAACCCATATTTCCAGGGGGCGCCCCTGGAGCTCACCGTTGTGGGAGATTTTGACCCAGAGCAGATTATTGGCCTGGCAGGGAAGTATTTCGATCCACCCGGCCAGCGAACTTATGTGGTTCAGGCTCAGCCGCAGGCACAATTTCCGGTTGGTCAGCAACTGGAGACCACTGTCGAGTCATCAGTCGACAAGGCGATGGTGCGCTATGCCTGGCTCACCGACGACTATCATGACATTAAGCGCACCAGACGCCTGCATGTGCTTGCGGCCGCTCTCAATGAACGATTACGCCAGAAGATCAGGGAAGAACTCGGTGCCGCCTATTCACCCTCTGTATACAGTGTGAACAGCAGGATCTACCCTGGCTACGGGGCAATTTACGCCGATATGGTGGTTGATGGGTCTCTGATCGATACGGTGCGGGAGGCCCTCGATGAAATAGAGTCTTCATTTGCGCTGAAACCATTAGACGACAAAGAACTGCAAGGCGCCCAGTCGCCGATTCTCACTTCCCTGAGGGACGGAATGCGGACCAATGGCTACTGGCTCAACTCCGTATTGTCCCTGTCCTCTCGCAATGGCGAACAGCTGCTCTGGCCGCTGACCCTGATGGACGATTTCGGATCCATCAGCAGTGAAGAGATAAACGACTTGGCCCAACGCTATATCCGCAGCGACCGGCGTGCTGTTGGCATTGTCAGATCCGTTGGTTCCCCGGAGCTCAGCTCAATTAATCAAGGTACGGACCGTAATGGGGTTTTTCCTGACTATGATCGTTGAATAGTAATGGGGCGGCTCGGTTATTTTGTCCAGCTCCGCGCACGTTCGTTCCCCCTTAGTTCCCGCTTTTTCGACCAGGACCGCACGGTCCATCAAATCAGCATGTTTCAACAGTTCTACGATTCTATCCATTACTCGATGTACTTTCATTAACACAATGGTGTCGAAACGTTCCAGCACCTCACGCAACCGATCGTCGGAAAAAGTAGCGGGAATCACTGCCACCATTTCATCGCCAAGGCAGATCGGTGAGGCCAGGGCTGCAGAGCAACTGCTCATGGCGGGTACACCGGGAACAAACTCGACGTCTATATCTTCTCTGATCCCGCAGATCGTTTCATAGAGATAGTAGCCGGTGGAATAAATAGCCGGGTCTCCCAGAGTCGGAAAACAGACATCAATACCCTGATCCAGGTGATGGAGAGCCTCTTCGGCCGCATGTCTCCAGGCCGTGAGAATTTCCGGTGCCGGCTCGTGACCATTTCGGATTTTTTTCATGGGAAAGTGCAGCTGGATGACAGTTTTTTCTGCCAGGGGTACCGCCTCCCCGACAATGGCCAGGGCCGTCGAATTACCGTTCTTTGAACCATGCGGGGCAATGATGACCGGACAACTCTTGATAATGCTGACTGCTTTCAAGGTAAGCAGCTGAGGATCGCCTGGGCCTGTACCGATAATGTATAGTGTTCCACTCATGGCTTGTCGTGTGCTTTAGGGTTAACCTGGATAGAGAATTGTGTGAATCATTCTAATACCTTCCAGAAGACGCGGAGTCGGACGTGACACCAGATGCTCATCGATCAGATACACCCGGCCGCTGCGAACCGCCTTCAGTGCACCAAAGCCCGGTTCCTGAGCAATCTGCTCGATGCTGATCCTATTCATACGGCCGAATTGAGCTAAATAGACATCTATTTCTTCGGCTCTTGCCAAGATCCGTTCTTTGCTGTAGCCGGCAATGTTCGTTCCCCGTCGGGAGACGGCGTCCTCGGCCACATTGATACCACCGGCAGTGGTCAGGCAGAAGATGGAGATCGATCCAGGAGCAAAGGTTCTCATCCGCGAGTGAATCGACTCGAAATAGACTATGGGCCGGCGCTGCAGGGGAATCTTTTGCACTGCGGCCTGGATAGAGGCTATCTCCCGCTGAAACCTGTCGATCATTTCCAGGGCCTGAGGTTCAAAACCCGATATCGCCCCCAAGGTCTGCCAGTATTCGTAGAGTTCTGCCGCTGAAGTGGGCTGAAGGGAAACGATTCGGATACCATAATCGCGAAGCTTACTGATGAGATTCGGATTTGAGCGTGAGATCATCGGACGTATGAGTATGCAGTCCGGATCGGCCTGGATAAACTTTTCAACCGAATCGTGGTAGGAAAATCTGGGTTTCTCAAGAACGGTGGCCGGATAGGAGTCAGATGAGGATATGCCGATTATTGCATCGGCTGCTCCGATGGCCACCAGATTTTCAGTGTGGGCAGGGTAGAGTGAAATGATTCGCGTAGCAGGGGCGGCAAAGATATGGGTCTCTCCGACACTGTCGGTAATCTCCTGCGCCCAGGCGAGGTGAGGACACCACATAAAGAGCGAGATCAGTAGGATCAGGTATCGATTATTGAAGGGCGGTTCGCTCATATTCGGCTCACTGATACTTGAAGCAGAGATGCACATTACCTTCATTATTTCTGATAACTTCTGAGCTTACCTGATAGATGTCAGAGACCAGTTTGTTGTTGATCACTTCCGAGGCGCCCCCCTGCCGGTGCAGCCTGCCGCCGTTCAACACCAGGACCTCATCGCAGAAGCCAAGCGCCATATTCAAGTCATGCAGCGCGGCGATTACGGTCTTGCCGGCCTCAACCAGCTTTTTCATGGTGCGCATGATGGCGATGGCGTGATTGATATCGAGGTTGGCGGTGACCTCGTCGAGCAGAATAAAATCGGTGTCTTGCACCAGTGCCCGCGCTATCATGGCGCGCTGGGTTTCACCGCCGGAGAGTTTTCTGATTGAGCGTTGGGCCAGGTGCTCGATATCGAGAAGCGTGAGCGACTCGGCAACCAGCTGGCGGTCCTCTCTGGTTGGGCTTGATAATCTTGGTATATGTGGGTAGCGCCCCATCATAACCGTATCATAGACAGTGAAATCGAAATTGAAGGCGAACCTCTGGGGCACTACGGTGAGAAGGGTGGCCAGACTCGTGTGCTTGAGTGACTGCAGCAGGGTGCGGTTGAGTTTGATAGTGCCACTATCAGGCGTCAGATAGCCAGAAAGCAGGTCGATAAGCGTTGATTTACCGCTGCCGTTGGGACCAAGCAATCCGTAGAACCGACCAGATCCTAGAGTGATGGAGATATTTTCAAGGCAGGGAAAGGTGGTGTAGGAAAAACCAACATTTTCTAGCTCCCACCCTTTGAAAGCACCCATTACCGCCACCTCTGCAGTTGAGTTTTTCTAAAGATGTAGCAAAAAAGGGGGCCCCCCAAGAGTGCGGTAAGCACACCAATGGGGATTTCAGTGGGGAGCACTACCCTCGTTACGGTATCGGCGGCCAGCAGTAAAATACAGCCGCAGAGAAAGCTGCAGGGAATGAGCATGATGTTGGAGGGGCCCAGAATCATTCTGACAAAATGAGGCACAATCAGTCCTACGAAGCCGATAATGCCCGATACCGCAACGCAACCGGAAGTGGACAGTGAGGCGACAATGAGCACAAATCTCCTGATCCTGCCGGTGTCGATACCCAGGGCTTCAGAGGTCCGGTCCCCGAAAGTCATGATATCCATTTCCCTGCCGAACAGCATCAGAACACAGGTTGAGGGTACGACCAGGGCGGCAAGGAGCAGGACATCGCTCCAATCTTTACCGATGAAACTGCCCATCAGCCAGAAGATGATGGCATTGACCTGTTCATCGGCCAAAAACTTGATCAGACTTATCCCTGCCGAAAGAATGGCAGAGATAATAATTCCTGAGAGGATCAGACTGTTTGAAGATAATCTCGCCGAGGGCGCTGCCAGGGTGAATACCGCCAGCAGTGTCAGCAGGGCTCCTCCAAAGGCAAAGGTGGGGATGATAATTGCGCCCGGCAGGGAGATACCGACGATCAGCAGCAGAATCGCAATAGAAGCGCCAAACGCTGCTCCCGAAGATATTCCGAGCGTATAGGGGTCGGCCAGGGGGTTTTGCAGAAGTGACTGAAAGATGCATCCGGCCACAGCCAGTCCTCCGCCAACGAGAACAGCTGTGATAATTCGGGGCAACCGCACTTCCATAATGACGAAAGGATAACTGGCGTCGATCGAGTCGGGAAGATGCCCACCGAACCTGGCTGCAATGATCTGCAGAATTTCCATGGGAGATATCTCTATAAATCCCAGCCCTGCCGAGAAAACCATGGCGACAACCAGGACTCCCGTGAGTATCAGAAGAGTAACCAGGCCAGAGCCGTCGGGGCCGCCCCGGGTAAACTGGTCACTCTTTAGGCCAGATGACTGGTTCATGAACGGGAGGCAAAATCCGGTTGCAGAAGTTTTCCCATAAAAAAATCCCCGGATCAGATGCTGATCCGGGGACGCCCTTTTTTCCTCGTATCTTTGTTTGGTGTGCTGCGCATCGCCACAGGCAGCAACTCTTTTCAGGCAGGTCTTCTGACTCCCGGTTCAATCTACTTGCTGCGCCTTCCCAACGAAATTCGTCAGTGACTTAATGCAGCGTTCGTCCCGGTTACAGCGGCGGGCCCGTCTCCGAATCTCACGGAGTTCCCTATTAAACCAAAGTAATGCTTTACTGGTACCTGATTGCTGTACCAACAGGTTCTAACGGCATCGCTCTCTTTTGTCAACATTAAGCTCAAGCGCTGAAACCTGCCTGTCATCGTGGCAATTAGTGAATCCGGCTCTGGATTAACCAGGAGGTCAGGCGAGAACGAAAAGGAAGTAACAGAGGGCGGCGAGGATCAGGCTGACGGTTCGAAATCCCTGGTTCCAGACGATAAGCTCCACCGCGAGCCTGGGTTTGAAAATACCGGCATAATAGGGAAACTGATGCCTGACAGCCCGAAGCGGGGAAGAGAGGATATTGCCGATCAGCAGGGCGAAGACGATTTCATTATAGTCCATCACCCCATCTTGCAGCAAGGCACCGGCGGCAGCAATACCGGCAGTGAGCTCGGCAGCAATCATCAGGGCAATGATGCCCATACCCTGCGGTGAGAGATAGGGGATGAAGTCGAGCTGAGATGATAAAAAAGTTTCGAGTGTGGCGAAAAACTCGAGTCTGTTCATGATAAAAATCAGGATGTAAATCGGTACGGTGAAAAGGACTATTTTTTTCATCCGACGCGTGAATCGTTTCCAGGTCTTTTTTGCCAGCGCGGGCCAATCTCTCGGTACTGGTTCGGCATCCTCCAGCACCGCAGGAATAGCTGGTTTGGGCAGCAGGATCCGACTCAGCACGACGATGGTCAGGGTCCTGAGAAGAGCGGCCCCGAAAGTGATACCAACATAAATAAAAGCGGCGCCTCGTATAAAAGGAAGGGTAATGAACATTACCGTGGGCAGATGGAGAAAATAGGTTGGCAGAGAATTGAACATGTTGGCCAGGATCAGTTCCTTTCTGTCGATATGTTTCTTCTCGTATGCCTCCGAAAGCATCGTATTGGCAGCCACCCCGGAAACGATGGCCATGGAAAAAGCGGCTCCCACCTGCTCACTGAGATGTCCGAATCTGATAAGCGGTCTGGCCAGTGCGCTGATGCGTCTCGTCCAGTTGAGTGACTCGAGAAGATTGGCAATGATCAGGCCGATCGAAATGAAGATCAACAGTCTGCAAAGTGGCCAGATCAGTTTGTCCCAGAGATAGACTAGATCAAATGCTGCGCTGTCCATGGCTGATTTACAGACACGTGGCTGGTAATGATCGGAAAAATGTCAGGCTAGCAGCCTGAAACGACAGATAGGAGATGAGACGGGCAGCCACATCGTTGTTATTCGGCAGCGGGAGGCAAGCCTTCACGGTTGATCATCGTTCCGAGTACTCTCTGCCTGGCAATCTCGTCCTGTTTTCTCAGATATTCCTCTTGAGAGGCTGAATGCTGCTGGGACATTCTGCTCAGATATTTTGATCGTGTGGCGATTTTCTCCTGCCACCTGTCAAAATGGGCAAGCACCAGTTCATTGATCTTTCCTGCGGCTATTTTTTCGTCTAGTTTCTTATTGATGGCGTCGAGGTGTTCGTTTAGGGGAGAATCCTTGGTAACAGCCAGGTGGAAGTTCTCTGTGGTAACCGGTGGATCGAGAATGGTGATGCTGTCTTCTCCCTGTAACAGACGGGCATAAATCAAGGCGGTGTAAAGGTCGATGATCAGATAATCGGCTTTTCCGAGGTTCAGGGTTTCTATTGCCCGCTCGAGCCTGTAATAGCTGATATCGAGATTTTCAGCGCTGTAGCTGTCAAATTTCTGGCCGTAACTCTCACCAATGCCGGAAACCCCTTTCTTGCCTTTTAATGCGTCCCAGCTGGAGAAATTGAATTCTCTGCCTTTTTCGACCACTATGACAGTTTGTTCCGGTAGATAAGGTACTGAAAAATTAAGATATTTGCTACGCGCATCGTTGCGGTAAGCGGAGACGATGAGATCAATTTCCCCCTTTTGGGCGGCTTCCTGCACCCGCTCCCAGTCGCTCAACACGCGCACCGAGTAAGGCAGGGAAAGCTCGGTGAATATTTCGTTAACCAGATCGGGAGCCACACCGGCGAGTTTCTTGTTTTCCTCCCAGACGACTGGTGGCGCATAGGGGTTGCCGGAGGCGATGAAATTCTGGGCCGAAATCAGTTGGGATGTGCCCCCCAGCATAGCCGACAGGATTACAAGCGCGAGTATAATTCGTTTTTGCATCAGCTTCTCCACCTGGAATTATTCGAAATAATTGATCATCCAATGGGCATACATACCGTTTGGATCGGGGAAAATCAAGAAGGTTTGCAGGGCCGTCAAAGTCGGTTCCACGCTCTTGATGAGGCTGCGGTAGATACTGCTCTTTTGCAGCCAGGATCTGGTTTCAGCTCCTATCTGGAAGAGAAGTCTATCCCACCAGGAGAGAGGCGGCACCAGTGTGTTCACCGAGTATTCACTGATTCCTGACTTGAGCGCCGCCGCGGCTATGGCCTGATCAAGCGAGCCGAGTTCATCAACCAGGCCGATCTCCTTAGCCTTTTCACCCGCGTAAACCTTGCCCTGAGCCAGGGCTTCAACTTCGCCGCGCTCCATATCTCTTCCTTCGGCCACCAATGAGATGAAGCGGTCGTAGCCGTTCTGAAGATTCAGTTCAATGGCTTTGCGTAACTCCTCAGATAGTGGCTTGCTGAGGTCGATACCGGCCGCCAGATTTGTGGTTCCCACACCATCCCGGTGGATGCCACTCTGTTTCAAAACGGTATCAAAGGTGGGCAAGGCCATGAAAATACCAATTGACCCCGTCAAAGTGTTGGGTGAGGCCCATATCTCATCGGCGTCGGCAGCAATCCAATAGCCTCCGGATGCCGCGAATGATCCCATTGAGACCAACAAGGGTTTTCCTTTTTCCTTGAGAGCGAGAATCTCTTGACGAATGAGCTCGGAGGCGAAAGCGGAACCGCCTCCGCTGTCAACCCTGAGCACCACTGCTTTAATCCGATCATTTTCTCCGGCCCGTCGCAACAAGGCGCTGATTGTGTCCGCACCGATGGTTCCCGGGCGACTTTCGCCTGTCACTATGGTGCCCTGGGCAATAATCAGACCGACCTGATCTTCATTTTCTTCTGAAATACTCAGCGAAGGTTGGCTCAGATACGCATTTAACGAGACGAGATTCAAATCTTTGTCACCAGCGGAGCCGGCATACTGGGCAAGATAGGCTCGCACTTCCTGCCTGGTTTTGAGTTCGTCAACCAGACCATGGCTGAGAGCCAGCTTGGCAGTATCGCCACCCACTTTTTCCAGGTTGGACGGAATAGAATTGATGTAACTGTCAATATCCTCTGGTTTTAATGAACGCTGCTCTGCCACATCAGCAGTGTAGTTTTCCCACAAGGCAGAGAGCCAGGCTCTGGTTTGACTTCGATCCTCGGCAGACATCGAGTTCCTGGTAATGGGTTCGAGTGCGGATTTATAGGATCCCACCTGAAACACATGGAAATCGACCCTGAGCTTTTCCAGGGCCTCTTTGAAGTAGAACCTGTAGAGGCCGAACCCGTGCAGGTCTATTCCTCCCATTGGATTGAGAAACAGCGAGTCGGCATGCGAAGCCAGGTAATACTGATTCTGTGTGAAATAGTCACCTGCACTGATGACCGGTTTGTTGCTGCGCTTGAAATCTGAAAGGGCTTGACCGATTGATTCCATCTGATTGAGACCGATCCGGCCCATATTTTTCAGATCAAGCAGAATGGCGGATATCTTGGGATCGCTTTCGGCCTGGGAAATACCATCCAGAACGTCCTGCAATACGGTCTCTCTCGGCTCACCCTGAACACCCAAAAGCCGGCCGCCATATCCACCGAAAGGGTCCCTCTGCGTAGGCTGCTCCACGACATCGCCGGTAATGGACAATTTCAGGATGGTGTCATCCTCTAAAAAAACCTCTTCTGTGGACCACAGGGAGTAGATGATTACCACAACCAGGGCGATGAAAAGAAGGTTGAAAATCAATGCCCTGAGAAACGCAAGAGAGAGGAAAATTGCCTTGAAAAAACCGGATATCATGCGAAATAGGAAAGTCATGATCAACTCGTCTCGTATTAAGGTTG
>CBFCWR010000079.1:0-10536 GCA_965601575.1 uncultured Desulfofustis sp.
TTTCGTCACCGAGCGACTATCATTGAGACACCATTACGATGATTAAACGAAAAAATCTAATTCTCATTGGCATGCCCGGGTCGGGCAAGAGTACGGTAGGTGTAATTCTTGCCAAGGCCCTCACCAGGCCATATCTGGACAGCGATATTCTGATCCAGCTCAAAGAAAATCGGTCACTCCAGGACATTGTTGATGCGGACGGCTACATGGTTTTGCGCGACATCGAAGAACAGGTGCTGCTTGGTATCAATTGCGAGAATCATGTGATTGCCACGGGGGGCAGTGCGGCCTACAGCGACAAAGCAATGAGACACCTCAAAGAAAACGGGGTGGTGATATTTCTGAACGCTTCTCTGGACACCTTGAAAACTAGAATTCACAACTACGGAACCAGGGGACTGGCCAAGCGCGCGGATCAGAGTTTTGCCGATCTTTTTCAGGAACGTTTCGAGCTCTACACCACCTACGCCGACATCGTCATCGACAGCAACGACCGCTCCCAGGAGCAGGTGTGCGACGACATTCACCAACAACTACAGCTCTTCATGGCCCGAGAAAATGTCAAAGCATAGAGTTATCGTTGCTTCTGAACGCACCATGCATCCGCGCCTGGTTCGGGAACTCAAAACGGTGAGGGCCATGATACGTATTTATTGCAAAGCCCATCATCGTTCATCCGATCTTTGTGAGCACTGCGCTGAGTTGTTGGAATACGCTGAACGAAGGCTGTCCAACTGCCCATTTCAGGAACAAAAGCCGACTTGTGGTAAATGCACCGTTCATTGCTACAAACCTGAAATGCGTAAAAAGATCATCGAAGTAATGAGATTCAGCGGTCCCAGGATGATGCTTCACCATCCGATTCTGGCAATTGCCCACCTGTCCGACGAGAAAAGGAGCGTGAAGCCGGAAGAATCAATCCAAACCACACAGAAGAGTAAGCGACCATGAATATCCTGATTACCGGAGCCTCCGGTCTTGTGGGGAGTGAACTCGTGCGGCACCTGGCTGCCGGTGGCCATGATACTGTCCATCTTCAGCGCAATAAGAATAACGCCGGCCCGTTCTGGAATTTTGACCAGATTCAGGAGGATTCTATCACCCATCCTATTGATGCGGTGGTACACCTGGCTGGAGAGAACATCGCAACCGGCCGCTGGACACCGGCAAAGAAACAGAGGATCCTCACCAGCCGGGTGGAAGGAACAAAGCAGCTGGCAGAATTCTGCGCCAATCTGGAGCATAGGCCCCGACTCTTTTTTTCTGCTTCGGCGATTGGGTACTACGGAGATCGCGGTAACGAAACTGTCGATGAAACCGCCACCTCAGGCACCAATTTCGTCGCAGAAGTCTGTCGTGCGTGGGAGCAGGCAAGCCAGCCGGTCACTGAGGCGGGCATCAGGGTTGTTTTCGGCAGGATCGGCATGGTCCTGAGTGGTCAGGGGGGCACTCTGCCAACCATGCTGCCCTCCTTCAAACTGGGCATTGCCGGCGTGGTTGGCCCTGGATCGCAATATATCAGCTGGGTACAAATGGAAGATCTGATCACCATGATCGAATTCATCCTGACCCGCGATGATATCGAAGGTCCGGTGAACCTGGTGGCGCCAGCCGCGGTGACAAATCGGGAATTCACCAAAACTCTGGGCAAAGTGCTGAAAAGACCAACCGTCATGAACATGCCGGCTTTCGTCGCCAGGACTGTCTTTGGACAGATGGGCGAAGAATTGATACTGTCAAGCACCAGGGTACTCCCCAGCGTCCTCATGAGAAACGGCTATGTCCACCGCTATGCAAATCTCGAGGCCGCGATCAGGGCAAGTCTCGCATAGCCCTTTTTCCTGACCGTCTGCTGCAATCCTGGTGTTCGCACATTCAGGCGTTTGGTCAGCCAGATGTTTACGCCTTCAACCAGCCTGCTAACCTGCTATTTTAGCAAGAGCTTCCTCGTATCGAGCCCTGGTTTTCTGGATAATTTCAGGGGGCAAGACCGGGGGAGGAGGGGTCTTATTCCAGTCCAGTGAGGACAGGTAGTCTCGCAGAAACTGCTTGTCGAAACTCGGCTGTCCTTTGCCCGGCGTGTACTCGTCCAGCGGCCAGAATCTTGAAGAATCGGGAGTCAAAACCTCATCGATCAGGATGAGGCGACCATCTTTTTCGCCCAGTTCAAACTTGGTATCGGCGATAATGATACCTTTCTCACGGGCGTAATCGGCTGCTTTCTGATAGAGACCGACACTGATGCGGGAGATTTCTGAGGCCCGCTCTGCGCCTATGATCTCTTCTAAGCGCTCTAATGAGATATTTTCGTCGTGATCACCAATTTCCGCTTTGGTCGAAGGGGTGAACAAGGTTTCGGGGAACCTGTCCGATTCCTTCATGCCATCGGGAAGCTTGAACCCACAGACGGTGGTGTCTTTTTGGTAGGCACTCCAGAACGAACCGGATATATAGCCGCGGACAATGCACTCCACCGGTAACGGCTCCGTCTTGTGAACCAGCATGGAACGTCCGCTAATAATCTCATGATGGGGTTTACAGACCGCGGGGTATTCATCCACCTCGGCACTGATCAAGTGATTTTCTACAATGTCACCGAGCAGATCAAACCAGAAGAGTGACAGTCCGGTCAAAACTTTCCCCTTACCGGGTATGGGATCCGACATCACCACGTCGTAGGCGGAGATTCGGTCGGTGGCCACCATCAGCAATTTATCGTCATGGCCGGGAATCTCGTACATGTCACGCACCTTGCCCCGGTGAACCAGGTTCAATCCATCAAGATCAGTCTGAATTACCGCCTCACTCATTTTTCTCTCCCTCTCGTTTAACGTTCGTCCACGTATTGTTCCGCTTCTTTTCTATACTTTTCCAGCATTGCCCCATCGTATTTCGGGCAGGCCGGGTTGGAGTAACTTACCAGCTTGGCGGTCAGCGAACCGAGAACCAGCCTGGAATTGACCTTGACGGGTACCCGGCAGTCGTCGTCGCTGTACCAGATGACCGTGTCTCCTCTCTTATCATAGAGACCGCTGAACTCCATAATAGGCTCGACCACCATGGTGTCAACGTCTCCCAGGATGGTTTTTTTCACTACTTCCCTGCCCCGAGGCATAACCACCACTTCATTGCGCTTCTCGTCGGCAAAGGTCGGAACCAGAAACGGCTGCTCCGGTACGAAATCCATCAACCTGCTGGCGAAAAAGGCGGAGAACTCATTCTGAATGGGCATTTTTATTTTGAATACTTCAACTGGCTTATCGTTGTGCTGATAAAGAATTACGTCCTTTCTCTGCCTGAATTTGAACACCCGGTGCGCCTCGTAGCTATATCCCTCCTTCTGCCAGACCTCGTAGTGAAACGGTAACCGCTGAGGGCCCCGCACCCTGGTAGCATAAATATCTTCTATGGGATAGACCTTGGAGAACATACCGTTGTCAGTCGTAATCCGGGCGTGGATAACAAACCCATTCTTCGGGTCCTCGGCCTGATCGACCCTCAGATGCAATTCTCCGAGTTTGAGTCCACCGCTATAGGAAACGTCGTAACGAAATTTCTCCTTTCCACCATAGATGATCTCCATCAACTCTTCGTTCATCTCGCCATAAGGAATTTTCTCTCGCGGATCTACCGGCGTCTCTTCCGCTAACGCCGTTGATGATGCAATGATCAACAGACTAAACAGCGTGGTCACAAGGAGAATTCGCATAGCTGATCTCAGGACGTGGCAAGCGACAGCCAGGTCGCACAGAAAATGGTGATGCTGATCAGGCCGTTCATCGAGAAAAAGGAGGCATGAATCCTGGTCAGATCAGAGGGACTGACGATCAGGTGCTGATAAAACAATGCGGCAGCGGTGATGACGAGACCGAGGAAATAGAAATAATTGAGTCCCATCTGCACCCCGGTCGCGGTAAAAAGAATAAAGGCGAGCAGGTGAAACACGACCGCCACCCGAAACGCCTTTTGGGGACCCAGCCGGGAGGGCAATGAATACAATCCCGCCTTGCGGTCATAGTCAACGTCGAGGCAGCCATAGATAGTGTCGAAGCCGGCGACCCAGAAAAGTACTCCAAACGAAAGCGCGTACGGAAATTCCAAGAGACTGCCCCGCACCGCGACCCACCCGCCAAGCGGGGCGAAGGCAAGGGCTACACCGAGCACAAGATGGCAAAGCGAGGTGAAGCGCTTGGTCAGCGAATAGAAAAAAGTGAGTCCGAGGGCCAGCGGGGAGAGCAACAGGGTCAGCCGGTTGAGTTGATAACAGCTGAAAAAGAAAAGCAGAGCCGCAAGGATAACCATCAGCCAGGCTTCCTTCAGATTTATTTCCCCCGCAGGAATTGCCCTTTTTTCCGTGCGGGGATTGGCAGCGTCGAATTTCCAGTCGATGATCCGGTTAAAGCCCATGGCACTGGTCCTGGCCCCGACCATGGCCAGAATAATCCACAAGAACACCATCAGATCAGGAACTCCGCCGGCGGCCAGAAAAGCACCGGTAAAGGCGAAAGGCATGGCAAAAATGGTCAGCTTGAACTTGATCATTTCAAGCAGGACCGTAATCTTCCGGGTCAGGCTCATTCCTTTCCCCACCTCTTTCTGCCGGCGACCTCGATTCCCAGCTGGTCCATGACTCGCCACCCGTATGATGTGGCCGCCTCTGCCATGGTCTCAGGCCTGAAATAGAAGCTGGGCATCGGCGGACAGATGACGGCACCGGCGTCGTGCAGGGTAAGCATATTGCTGAGATGGGTCCGGTTAAGCGGGGTTTCCCGCACGCCGAGCACCACCTTTTTACGTTCCTTGAGCAACACGTCGGCAGCCCGGTGGATCAGGTTGATCGACAAGCCGGAACTGATTGCCGCAAGCGTACCCATCGAACAGGGCAGGATTACCATTGCCTGATAGTCGGCAGAGCCCGAGGCCGGAGGAGCGAAAAAATTATCGGGTTCAAACCACTGATCCACCCCTTCCAGAGCGCCGGCGTCATGTCCAAGTTCCATTTCTATGACATCCCTGCCCGCATCCGAGCAGATCCCGTGGACAAGAAGACCTTCCTGCTGCCGGCAGAGTTCAGCAAAGGCTTTCAGGAATATCATCCCGGAAGCGCCGGTGACGCCAACTAGTAGTTTCATTTTATCCTACCGGTAAAATTAGTCTGAGTATTTCCACACAGTCATTATTCTTCGACTTTTCTGATTTTCAAGGGCAGGCATTCCTTTCGGGCCTCGTCAAACTCAAACAGATAGTTGTAAAACCGCTGCAGCGCCTGCTGCTTGAGCGGCCCAAGGTTAAACTCGATGCCGCTCAGATAACGGTGGCAGACATCAACATCCATTGGTATTCGAGGTGCGGCGAGCCGACAGATATTGTCGAGCGAATTTAGTCCAAGATCTCGACAGGCGATGAGTTCCCTGTGCACGGCGCTGACCACCTGCGGATAAGTCGTGGCAAACTCCGATCGTACTCCGCACACCGCAAAGACGAATGGCAACCCGGTATAGCGTCGCCAGAGTTCCCCCAGATCAAGACAGTATTGGTAAGAGCCTTCGATATTCAGCCGCAGGGCATCATCGCCGATGGCCAGTACCGCGTCCGCGCCAAGTTTTCTCGCCTGGCGTACCTCATCTTCGATATAAACCGGTGCCACCTTGAAGAACTTCTCGAGGGCTATCTTCACCAGACAAACCGAAGTCTTTGACTGCACACTGAGGAGCACTCTCAACCCCGAGAGCATTTCGGGTTTAATCATGGAAAAAAGAAATACCGATCCGACAGGTCCGTTGGCGCTGATGGAAAGATCTTCGAGGATCTCATATTTTCCGGGTCTGATGCCATACTCGTGTGAGGAGACAAAACCCAGATCAATTTTCCCGTCAGCCAGCATCTCGTTCAAGGCCGCAGGGTGTGCTTCGACCATCTGCCAGGAGTCGTCATGGGGCCTCGACTTCCAGATTTCGTGGATAGGGGCTGTGTTGATGTAGTTGACCATGCCTATTCGCACGGCAGGCCAGGTCTGTGTGGTCATCGATCTCAGTTGACGATGGTGTAGTCCATCAAGCGTTGTCGGGGGATAAATCCGGCGTCGGTGACAAGACGGCAAATTTCTTTTTCAGAGAGCGAGAAACTCACCCCGGCAGCGGCGACGACATTTTCTTCGATCATGGTACTGCCGAAATCGTTGGCGCCAAATTGCAGGGAAAGCTGGGCGATCTTCGGCCCCTGGGTCACCCAGGAGGCCTGAATATTATCAAAATTGTCCAGGTAAATCCGGGATAGGGCAAGCATTTTGAGATACTCCCAACCACTGGTTTTGAATGTCCCCCCTTCGTCATATAAAGTCGTGTTGTCGGACTGGAACGGCCATGGAATGAAAGCGGTAAACCCACCGGTTCGGTCCTGAAGTGCGCGCAGTCGGCTGAGATGTTCGAGCCGCTCCTCAACCGTTTCGATATGCCCGAACATCATCGTCGCAGTGGTGCGCAGCCCTTTGCCATGCGCCGTTTCCATCACCTCGAGCCATTCAGCCGCAGTGCACTTCTGGGGTGCCACCAACCTTCGAACCCGGTCGGAGAGTATCTCTGCCCCGCCTCCGGGTATCGAATCGAGGCCGGCGGCTACAAGGCGATCGATCACCTCCGCTACCGTTAACCCCGAAATCATGCTGAAATGATGAATTTCAGGAGGCGAGAAGCCGTGCACATTAATTCCGCACTCTTTTATAAAGGATACCAGATCCTCGTAATAGTCCAGTTGCAGATCCGGGTGCAGTCCCCCCTGGAGCAGAATCTGGGTGCCGCCCAGGGCGAGTGTCTCTTCGATCTTTTTTTTAAGCTCCTCTCGGCTCAGGAGATAGCCTTCGCCTGACTCGGGCAATTGATAGAAAGCGCAGAACTTGCAGGCTGAGATACAGATGTCGGTATAATTGATATTCCGGTCGACCACGTAGGTCACTATTTTTTCGGGGTGCCTGCGCTTTCTTGCCTGATTCGCCAGAAAACCAAGCTGATGAATATCGGCCTCGGCATAGAGCTTTAAAAACTGGCCGTCAGAGAGACGGCCGCCGGAGAAGATCGTATCGCCGATAAGTTCAATCATGCCCCTACCTTCAGATTACCGTCATGCACCTCGAGTACATCGTACAGGGTCGTTCGCTCGACCGGAACCCGGCCGGCTTCAGTGATCAACCTGATCAGCGTCTCTGATCCGATGGCCTGGTCGGTCTCGGCGCCGGCCATGTGGGTAATCACCTCTTCTTTAACCGTACCATCCAGATCGTCGGCACCGAAGGAGAGCGCAATCTGGGCCAGTTTAGGACCTATCATCACCCAGTAGGCCTTGATATGGTCAAAATTATCAAGCATGAGGCGGGCCACCGCGATGTTTCTGAGGTCGTCCATACCCGTGGTCGACGCTAGAGAAGATAACTCGGTATTCTTCGGATGAAAAGCAAGCGGGATGAAAGCCAGGAAACCACCGGTTTCATCCTGGGCCCGACGCAGCGCATCCAGATGCTCGAGCCGTTCCTGGAAGGTTTCGATATGCCCGTAGAGCATGGTCGCATTGGTTCTGAATCCATGGCGATGGGCGGTCTTTGCCACCTCTATCCAATCTTCTCCAGGCAGCTTATCGGCACAGGTGCGCTCCCTTATTCTGCTGCTGAACACCTCAGCGCCGCCCCCGGGCATCGAATCGAGGCCGGCCTCCCGCAGTATCTCAAGCGTCGTTCCCACTGACTCTTTCGCCAGGCTGGCAAGGTGAGCAATCTCGACACAAGTGAAGGCCTGGATATGTACCTCGGGGCGCACCTCCTTGATTCCGTGCAGCAAATCCGTGTAGTAAGAAAAAGGCAGATCGGGGTGGATACCCCCAACCATGTGAATCTCGACGATGGGTTCGTCAAGTCGGTGGCGCACCTTTTCCTTGACCTCGTCGATGGTCATCTCGTAGGCCAGACCGTCCTCCTTCTTACGCCCAAACGCGCAGAATTTACACAGATTGGTGCAGATATTGGAGTAATTGATATGCTGGTTATAAATAAAATAGGCCTTGTTGCCGTTGAGCCGTTCCCGAACCAGATTGGCCAGCCAGCCTACGGCGAGGATATCGGGGCTCTGATACATCCTGAGACCGTCAGCCAGGGACAGACGTTCACCGGCCAGGACTTTCTGATGAATATCCTCCAGTCCCGAGGATTCGATAAGATTTTTCACGCCAATAAAAAAACCGGTTTTGTATCACCGGTTTTTTTCTCATATATGGATAGATGGATTTGTTCAGTCGATGAAGTACTTGAGCTTCTCCCTTCGACTCGAGTGACGAAGACGGTTGAGCGCCTTTTTCTCGATCTGTCGGATGCGCTCACGGGAGACATTGAAACGCTTGCCGATTTCTTCGAGGGTGTATTCTGCCTTTTCGCCGATGCCAAAGCGCAGCCTGATAATCTTCTCTTCCCGTTCCGACAGGGTTGACAGAATCTCTTTGACCCGTCCGGCCAGTTCCCTTGTCTGTACGGCTTCATAGGGTGACTGTGATTCCTGGTTCTCGAGAAAATCGCCGAGGGTGGAATCGTCATCCCCCACCGGCGTTTCCAGTGATATCGGTTCACGTGAGGCCTCGAGAATCGACAGGATTTTGTCCATGGGCAAATTGGTGGCCTTGGAAATTTCCAGAGGTGTCGGCTCTCGTCCAAGTTCCTTGTAGAGGGCATAAAATGCCTTGAAGAACTGGCTCCTTAGTTCGAGAAAGTGAACAGGCAGTCTGATGGTTCTGGTTTTGTCGAGAATCGCTCTGGTAATTGCCTGGCGAATCCACCAGCTTGCATAGGTGGAAAACTTGTTGCCTTTGGTGTAATCGAAGCGAAATACGGCCCGCATCAGACCGAGATTCCCTTCCTGGATCAAATCCGCAAGTGTCAAACCTTGATGCATATAACGTTTTGCAATCGACACCACGAGCCTCAAATTGGCACGGATCATCGTGTCTTTGGCCACCTCGATGGAGCGGCTGTAGGCCTCCATTTTGGCCTGCAGTTCGAAGAGTTCCCTCTTGTGCGGATATTTTTTGGCGCTGGCGGCGACATTGTAGCGCATGAAGTTTAGCTGCTGCTTCTTGGGCTTCAGTGTCGGATCGCGTTTTTCCCAGAGATCGATACGCTCCCTGAGCAGATCTATTTCCCGTACGCCCGAGCTATCCTCACGAATGGCTGTGATGATGGCTTCAAATCCCTGCCTGATGGTTTTCGAATATTTGGCTTCCTCTTCGGGGGTAAGAAGATCGAACCGCCCCATCTCCCTGAGATAGGTGGTCGTGGTTTCTTCTGCATCGTGCTCGTCTTCTTCTGAAAAACCAAGTGCCGGTTCATCCTCATCGCCATCATCTGAGGATTTCTTCTTCTTTTCCCAGACCTCACCGGAGAGGGTCCGCTTTTCACCTGATTTCTCCTCGGTGACTATCTCAATATTGTTATCACCCAGGAAGTTGAATATTTTTTCAATATCACGGGGGTCGTTAATTTCATCGGGCAGCAGGTCGTTCAAATCATCGAAACTGATACATCCTTCCGACTTTCCTGCTTTGAGCAGATTTTCTTTTAGTTCAGAAAGCACTGGTGGAGGTCTCCATTACGCTTTTCACTAAATTGATAAATTATATTGTGTGCCCTGAGGCATAAAATCGGTAACCGCCGAACAGCAAATGCACACTTCTTTCTAATGGGGTAAACAGGGGTAAATAAAAAACATGCACCCGGAAAGGGGCCGGGTGCATGTTGTTGATAATCATCGCGCCGAACATTTAATGATACACTATGTGATTGATGTTTGCAAAGCCTTTATGGCTATTGCGTAACCATCAGCAAACTCATTAAAAAACTGCCCGATGCGCCTCTGCGGCACCGCGGACAGCCTATTTTGACATAATTATAGCATCGATCCTTTGAGATACAAGCAACAGGCATTATTTTTTTCGGGGTAAAAGTATTTTTGTCTTCTGCCCACTACCAGACAATTTCCTAAGAGATAACCTATCGATATGCAGTCATTCCTCACCTCAGAAAGGGCCTCTGGTATTCTGGCCCACATCACTTCTCTACCGGGCCCTTACGGAATAGGCGATATCGGCTCAGCATCATTTAATTTCGTGGAGTTTCTCCATCGTGCCGGCCAAAAATACTGGCAGATCCTGCCCACCGTACCAACCAGTCTCTTCTTTGACTCCTCCCCCTACATGAGCAGTTCAGCTTTTGCCGGCTCACCGCTTCTGATCAGCCCCGATTCCCTGGTTCAAATGGGCCTGCTCAAAGACAGCGATATAACAAGCAAAAAGAGATTCTCTCCATATCTCACCGATTACCGGCAGGCGGAAAAATTTAAACGAGGATTGCTGGAGCGCAGCTACAAAAATTTTTCACCGGCGCAGGATCCTGCCTATCGCCAGTTCGTCAGGCGCACGCCATGGCTGAAGGATTATGCCATGTTCATGTGTTTCAAAGAAGTTCATGACAACCAGGCCTGGACAGAGTGGCCCGAGAAACTCGCC
>CBFCWR010000080.1:0-10487 GCA_965601575.1 uncultured Desulfofustis sp.
GAGCGTATCGTTGCGCTCAAAGTTTTGAAACCGCGCGATGAGATCTTTGAAGATCTCGTCGGCTGGCAGAAGCTCAAGGAATTGTTCATAGAAGAGGCAAAAATCATGGGGGGGATAACCCATGATCATGTCGCCAAGGTAATCGATGCTGATCTTGATGATGACACCCCGTTCATGGTCCTGGAATACTTTTCACATTCGATCGGAGATTTCATCGGCGAGGCATATAAGGTAGAACAGGACACCAGGGTCATCAGCATACCGCGCTCCTACATGTACATCAGCCAGGTGCTCAAAGGGTTGGAGCGGCTCCACTTCGCCGGGGTGATCCATCGGGATATCAAACCCTACAACATGATGATCACCAACGATGACCGGGTAAAAATTATCGACTTCGGTCTGTCCCGAGTACGCGGCGAGGAATCGTTGTCAATTCCCGGGATGCAGGTGGGCTCACCTTACTACGCGGCTCCCGAACAGATGGCCGCCCCGGAAAAGGCCGATGGTCGGGCCGATCTGTTCAGCGCGGCGGTACTCATGTACCGGATGCTCACCGGCAAACTGGTTGAACTATCCGATGGCGCGATTACCCCTCCCAGTCACTTCAATCAGGATTTGAGCGATGACTGGGATCAGTTTTTACACAAAGCGCTCGCCTCAAAGCCGGACAACCGTTTCTTCAGCGCCCAGGAGATGCGTCTGGCTCTCGAGGATGTCTTCAATGAATGGCAGACCGATTCGGCCGCAACCTGCCATTGGTATCAACCCAAGGAGCAGGATCGAGCTCATTCCGACCAGCAACCGAGAGCAAATCCGGTCCGCCTGATGTACAAGGACATCAGGGATGAACTGCAGCTCGACGAGCTCTTTCGCCCTTACCATTTTCATCAGCATCAGCTTCAGATTGTCAGCTCGATGATGTTGTATGATCCGCTCACCGGGCTCCGTTGGCAGCGTCAGGGTTCGGGCTACACGCTGGACTGGCATCAGGCTCACCGCTACATCGAATATCTCAACCACCATTCCTTCCAGGGGATAACCACCTGGCGGCTGCCGACCACCGAAGAGCTGCTGTCAGTATTAAGGCCTCCTTCGGTGGAGCGGGACATCTGTCTGGATCCGAGCTTTGCCCCTACCATCCACTGGCTTTGGTCAGCCGATCACTGCAACAAAAAACAGGCCTGGATGGCAGATATTCTGGAAAGTTATCTTGGACGTCAGGACCTGGACGGCACTGCCTCGGTGTGCGCAGTGAGCGGCTGATCCAAAACTTCCCCTGCCGTGCTTGATTAGATCAGACACCATAATATAGTTATGCCTATGAGAACTAATCCGCACGATTGCTCCGTCATTCTTTCTGATAGTGAATTTTCGTCACCCCACGATTAGCCGGTTCATTGATCTATCGAATACTTATCTGCATAATCCTCGTACTGGGTATCTATCAATTGGTAACCCACTTTTACCGGGATGAAGAGAAAGAGCTGCGCACTCAGGTTCGCACCGCAGTCAAAGAAGCATTCCCCGAACACCAGGAGGAGTATGCAAAGACCATAGGCCTTTTCCGTTATAAGGAGAAGCCAGGAGCAGGAGGTGAGCCACCACTAAAGGAAAAAGCGGTGGTCCTGATCCACGGCCTCGACGACCCCGGCAAAGTCTGGCAGAATCTAGGACCTGCACTGGTGCACGAGGGCTATGATGTCTGGCAGTTTGAATATCCCAATGACCAGCCGCTGGCGGATTCGGCTGAAATGTTGTTCCAGCGGCTGCAGGACCTGAGAACGGATCAAATCAACCATATATCGATCGTGGCCCACAGTATGGGCGGGCTTATCTCCCGGGAGCTGCTGACCAGCACTACCCTTGGTTACCGCCATGCAATCGAGCAGCAGAAGGTTCCTGAGGTTGAGCTGTTCATCATGGTGGGCACTCCCAATCATGGGTCTCATATGGTTCAGCTGCGCTTCTTCTCCGAGATTCGTGACCATATCGCCCGACTTTTAAAGGGTCAAACCGGTTGGCTTAATTTTATCTTTGACGGTGCCGGCGAGGCCAAAATCGACCTGCTTCCCGGCAGCAGTTTTCTCAATGAATTGAATGGGCGTCCTCATCCAGAAGACATGGAACAGCTTATCATTGCCGGGATAACCAGTCCCTGGAACCAGCAGGAGATTGATGGAATGATTGACAGCTACTCGGAAAAAGTGTCAGGCTTCAAAAGTGAGGATCTGGATACCATCAAATCCTTACTGGCTGCCATGACCGATGGCCTGGGTGACGGCCTGGTATCAGTTGAGTCGACCAGACTCCCCGGGATAGCCCATATGACGGTAAAGGGAACGCACCTGTCCATGATTCGCAACCTTACACCAGACAGCGAGCGTGTCCCCCCGGCACTGCCGATCATTATCCGCTACCTGAACAAAACGGTCACTCCGGAGGGGTGGCCACCAAGTCGAGAGAATTAATTTATCAGAGAACGGGAGATTTGATGAAACGCTGGAAAAAGAGAGCTCTGATCATTGCTGGCGTCGCAGTGATAATTCTCGTGTTGGTGGTCGCTTTTTTCTACCGTCCCACAAGACTCGCATTGGAGCGGGCCGAATCATTTACTTTTCGGAGGCTGGCAGTTTCCCTGCAGGACGAAAACGATGCGTTCCGCTTCTTCTTTGCGACTAACCGGGCAATCCAGGATAGCACTGCAATTGTGGAAAATCAGTTTGGCAACCAACGCCAACCACTGCTCACGTACGGATTCTTCGACACTGCGATCGAGCCCCATCTCGGGCTTGGCATGATCATCAACCCCACCGACTGGTTTCAGAATGAAGAAATCCAGGTTTTAAAGACACACACCATTGACGATGACGAGTTTGTCCGGCAGCTTGCTCAACAAGTGAATGCGTCACCTCAACGATCATTGCTCATCAGCGTCAACGGCTTCAGAGAACTATTCCCTTCGGCCTTGCGAAAAACCGCCTTTCTCGCCCACGTGCTTGACATTGATACACCTCATCTGGTTTTTGACTGGCCCGGAAATCAGGGGTCTTCCATACGCGGTTATCGTCGTGCCCAGGACATCGCCTCGTCATCTGGAGCTGAACTGGCAGAACTGATCCAGATCATCTCGTCCAGAGTCAAACCAGATCAGCTATGGCTTCTGGCTAACAGCATGGGTGCCCAGACGGTCGTACAGGCGCTGAAAGATCTGGCGGTTCACAACCGTCAGGCAGACACCCCCTCCCTCATCAACCACGTCGTCCTCACTGCGCCCGATGTAGACGTCTCCCTGCTTGATGAGCAATTGAGGCAGAACATCTACCTGCTCGCTCATCACTTTACGACCTATGTCTCTTCAAATGACAGAGCTCTACTGATGAGCAGGGTGATCAACCGCGAGCGGCGTCTTGGTCAATCGACCCTCCATCCAGGCGATGAGGAAGCAAACCAGATTGACGAGGCTGCAGCGCTCTACAATCTTCTGAACCCTGAGGATGAGGTGTTGACACTGGTGGATGTGACCCCCATAAACCGAACCAGGAACTTTCATAATTTCAGTCTCGAAACACCCGAATTTTTTGATGATCTGTTTTTACGTCTGAGGCATAGTAATCAGGTCAGGAGTCGTTCCGAGTACCATGTCCAGGGCCCCACAGGCCGGGTATATTCGGTGTTGACCCAGGCCCGTTGATGGCTAACTTCAATCCCATACCCCGGGATGCCAACCCTTGACCCAGCGAGGGAGATGAGGTTCGCAGAAGGCGGGTAAAACCCAATCAAGGTCAGCTCGAAGAAGCACATGAAGATACTACGACCAACTAGACTGCTGCTGCTCGCCCTGGTGGGAGGCGCGCTACTCTATCTGCTGGCCGGGAAATCAGATAGCGACCTGGAGCTTTGGCACAGTGAGCACCTCGAGGAGGAATTCAGCGCGGGAAAATTGAATGAAATATCATCATTTGCTGACTATCTCCGCCTGGAGGAACGGCTCTTCAGCGAAATGGGCCAACGAGTAACCAGTAAAATCGGGACAGGTCCCGAATTCGAACTGGTCCGCTACAGTGCAGGCAGCGTCGCCGATCCCCAGCAGTTCAGCCCCAATTGGAACAGGAGCATAGAGCTGCCTGTCAAGCGTCCAGATGGAGCTGTTCTGCTCCTCCATGGCATGTCGGACTCCCCTTACAGCCTGAGAGAACTTGCCCTTTCCCTGCACCAACGCAATTATTGGGTGCTCGGCCTGCGATTGCCGGGTCATGGCACAATTCCTTCCGCCCTGAAAGACGTCCGCTGGGAAGATATGGATGCGGCCATAAAGCTGGCTGCATCACATCTCCTGACTAAAACCGGTGAACTGCCGCTGCATCTGGTCGGTTACTCAACCGGGGCGGCGCTGGCCATGAGTTATACCATTGATAAAATGTCAGGAGAAGACGAAGCGCTCCCCGCCAGCCTGACGTTGATCTCCCCGGCCATCGGCATCCATCCGGCAGCAAGGCTTGCAGGGATCAAAGATTGGCTGTCTGATCTTCCCGGCCTTGGCGAGCTGGCCTGGCTGTCAATCGAACCCGAATTCGACCCGTATAAATATAATTCCTTTGCCACCAACGCCGGCACCCAGGTATCCCGCCTCACCCGCTCGATTTCCCAGCGTGTAGCTAAACTGGCGAAAAATGGCGGAGTTGAACGATTCCCGCCCGTAATCGTCTTTAAATCGACTGTGGATGCGACCGTCTCCAACAAGGCAATCGTTGAAAATCTGCTGAGGCCTCTCGGCGATCACGGCCACGAGCTCATGATTTTCGACATCAATCGTTACGCGGCAAAATCACCGATGATTGCTTCGCAATGGGCTGACCGCTCTGCAAAATTGATCGAAGACGCAACGCTGCCCACCACAGTGAGCCTGCTCACCAACAGATCGCCTGAAACCCGAGAAGTTCATCTGCAGAAATCACCCTCTCTCACCGGTGACATAACCGATACTACTGAGCTCAACGCTGCATGGCCGGCAGGTGTATTCTCCCTGTCCCACGTCGCCCTGCCCTTTTCCCCGGACGATCCGCTCTATGGAAGACACCCCCCGGATGATGAACGACGTCTATTTCTTGGCCAGATGACCGTAAAAGGAGAGCGTGGGCTCCTGAAGATCCCCGCCGATTTCTTCATACGACTTCGCCACAACCCGTTCTATTCACTTCTCGAGACCCGTGCGGTAGACTGGATCATAACTCATACACAACACCAGTAAAAAATGAGAGTGCTCCTGGTAGAAGACGAGAAAAAAGTTGCAAGCTTCATAAAAAAAGGGCTTGAGGAGCACGGCTACGCGGTCGATTATGGCGCCGACGGTAAAAGCGGTCTGCTGATGGCCCTGGACCAGATTCACGACCTTGTCATACTCGATATCAATCTCCCGGAAATTGACGGCCTCACCGTACTGCGTCAGATGAGAGCAAAAAAGGTGGTCACTCCGGTGCTGCTGCTCACCGTCAGGGCCACCATTGAAGACAAGGTGATTGGCCTCGACACCGGAGCCGACGATTACCTGGCCAAGCCATTCTCATTCGAGGAGCTCCTGGCCAGGGTCAGGGCGCTGCTGCGACGGGGCTCCGATACCAAGGCGCCGGTGTTCAAGGTGGCCGATCTGGTCTTGGACCCGGCCTCGCGACAGGTATTCAGGGGGGGTGATCGCATCGAGCTCACCTCGAAAGAATTTGCCATCCTCGAGTATTTCATCCGCAATTGTGGGCGGGTACTGACCAGAACAATGATTATAGATCACGTGTGGGATTATGACTTCGACGCCGATACCAATGTGGTCGACGTCTATGTCAACTACCTGAGAAAAAAAATCGATGCGCCATATGAACCCAAACTCCTGCACACCGTCCGGGGAACCGGTTATGTCCTGAGGGAGGAGTAGTCCATGCAGGTTCGCTCCATTCGCTTGAAGCTGACGTTCTGGTACACGTCTCTGCTGACCCTGACTTGCCTGCTGCTCGGCGGCCTCAGTTATGGTCTGCTGAGCTACAGTCTGAACCGGGATATAGATTACGCCCTCAGAGGTATCGCCGAGGTCCTGGAAACGACGGTGCAGCGCAGAACCGATACCATACTTCCGGCCGAGATTGACGACATGTTCAGACAATTTTTCGGTTTCTCGCCGCTGGAGCGTCATATCGATTTTTTTAATCCCTCGGGTCAACGTCAGCGGGGGCAGAGTCGTGAGAAGTCCGTGCTCGAAGTCCCACTCAGCGAATCAGCTCTTCAAGCGGCAGCGCAAGGACAGCAGGTGTTCGAGACGATCAAGGGGGAAAACAGCCCGGCGCTCAGGGTGCTCACCACCCCGGTTATGGACAATGGCCGTGTGGTAAACGTGGTTCGGGTGGGCATGTCGCTTGAGAACATGCATCAGACCAAGAAACGCTTCCTCCTGATCATGGCGGGCCTGCTGCCCCTCACCCTGCTGCTCTCGGGAGGCGGAGGCTGGCTCCTGGCAGGTCGGGCACTGCGCCCAATCGACAGTATGACCCGCACGGCCAACAAGATAAGCGCCGAACACCTGAACCAGCGTCTCGCCGTGAGCGGCAGCGATGACGAACTCGACAGGCTGGCCCGAACGATTAACGACATGCTCGATCGAATTGACGGTAGCCTCCAGGAAATGCGCCGCTTCAGCGCCGATGCTTCACATGAACTGCAAACGCCTCTGACCATTTTAAAAGGAGAGATCGAGGTGGCCCTTCTGAAGCAGCGCAACCCATCAGAATATGAGCTCGTACTTCACTCCTGTCTTGAGGAAATCGACCGGATCAACAAACTCGTCGAAGGCCTGCTGCTTTTAGCCCGGGCGGACGCCGGTGCGCTCAAACTCGATCTGCAGCCGCTGGATATGGCTCAGCTCACCCACACACTATGCACTCAGATGCACCCCCTTGCCCGGCAGTACGGGGTTACACTGCACCACGAACTGCTCAACTCGGTGATCGTTGATGGAGACGAATTGCAATTGCAGAGGATGCTGATGAATCTGATCGACAATGGAATCAAATACTCTTCCACAGGTGGGGAGGTCACGGTTTCGGTTGAAAAAGGCAGCGATCACGCGGTAATTCGAGTGCAAGACTCTGGGCCGGGTTTCAGCGCCGCAGAAGCCGAGAAAATATTCGACCGCTTCCATCGGGCTCCGCAGGCACGCCAGCAGCACAGTAAGGGCTCCGGATTGGGCCTCTCCATCGCCCGCTCCATCGCCCTCGCTCACGGTGGAAACATCAAGGCAGAAAGTGTTCCCGGCAGCGGCTCATCCTTTACTGTCTCTCTTCCCTGCCTGGCAGCCCACGAGTTCAAGGGCTGAGCCGAAGGCGGCCCATTCGCCGCCTATCATTGTAAACATCTACCAGCGTATATCTATACCAACAACGGGTCCGTGAGTCGTTGCATCGAAGGTAAATCCGTCATCGGAATAGTCACTGTATATCGCCCGGTAGCCGGCCACGATAGCCACATTGCGCCAGGGTTGAAAATCGATCAAACCGAGTCCCTGCCAGGTAAAGTCCGATGAAACACCGAAACCACCGATATCTCCATAGAGCCGCAAGGACCATTTGTCTGCGAAAGCCAGGGTGTAGCGCGCACCGAAAATGGGATCAACCCAGTCCTGGTCACCACTGAGACTTACCCCTGCATCATTGAGATCAATGCCTGAATCCAGATACATATATCTGATGCCGGCCAGGGCGTCCCAGGTGTGCTTACCCTGCAGCACACGATACGTCGCGCCGAGATTCAAGATCTGCGAGGTGAAGGAGGCCTCGATATTACCCGCACCAGAGGCCTTCTCTTTACCCAAATCCAGATAGTTGTAGTCGATCAGCAGGCCAAATTTCTGCTTGTAGAGCATGCTGAACCGGGTGGTAAACACCCCCTGGAGGTTGTCCCAGATATCACTGAATTCAATGCGTGCACTGGCGGTTCTTCCACGGACGCCCAGGTCGCCGTCAATATTGATTGCCCAGAGATACAGCGGCGCAAGCTCAAAATCCCAATTGTTCTGTTCCTGGGACTGGGCGACAGCCGGAACCAGCAGGCCCACAAGACAGAGAATGATCAGATTTCGTTTGATTCTCATGATGATATCTCCTGAGTTAGAGTTAGGTGATAACGCGCGTAAATAATTGAAGTCCGAAAAAGATTTCTGGTCAGGAAAAACGGTTGAATAAGTATTTTCAACGAACCATGGAATTCGATTTCCTCACGTTCGCCCCTGCCAATCCAGGGATTTTTTAACTCCGGTACTGCGGCTATCAACCATTTTCAGATCAGGATTCTACCATGAAACAGATCAAGGATCATTACAACATTGAATGTACGGGTTGATTCTTCCTTTGGACTAAAATTTTCAAAGATTGCACACATATCATGTTCGGTTAATCCCCCTTTAATGTTGAAGCCCTATCATTGCCCACATGAGAACCAGGGGTTTCTCATTGGTCAACAATGTTTCAATTTCAACAGGAGGTGAACAATGGATGTTCAAAAGAGATCCACAAGGGATGTTCAAAAGAGATCTAAATTATTACTCACTCGGCTCAAACCCAGGAAGCTGCTGCTCGCTGGCTTGCCCTTCTTTGTTGCAGGGGCGCTGGTGGCGACGGGTATCAATGGAACCAGCACGCTCAGAGCTGGTGATGCGGTCATCACCGAGCAACGTGGCGCAATCGAATCGATGTCGATGCCTTCATCCTTTGCTGAGCTGGCCGATCGCCTCAGCCCTGCGGTGGTGAATGTGAAGGTCACCAAAGTTATGCACACCGGATTTCAAGGTTCCGATATGCATGGTACACCGCATGGCGATCAATTCGGTGACTTCTTTAACCGGTTCTTCGGGCAAATGCCGAGAAACTATCCTTCCCAGGGAGCTGGGTCAGGAGTGATCATAAGTGAGGACGGCTACATCCTCTCCAATAATCATGTAGTCGAGGGCGCCAAGGAAGTTTCTGTGACCCTGGCCAATAAAAAGGAATATGCAGCCGAGGTGGTCGGCTTGGATCCTGAAACCGATCTCGCCGTGTTGAAGATCGAGGCGAAAGAGCTCCCCAAAGCAACCCTGGGCAATTCGGAACGTCTCAAGGTCGGTGACTGGGTCGTCGCCATAGGCAACCCGTTCGGCCTCAACCACACCGTAACCTCGGGAATCGTCAGTGCCAAGGGACGGGTTATCGGAGCAGGGCCCTATGATAACTTCATCCAGACCGACGCATCCATAAATCCAGGTAATTCGGGCGGTCCGCTGTTTAATCTGCAGGGTGAAGTGGTCGGCATCAATACCGCAATTATCCCTCAGGGACAGGGCATCGGATTTGCAATTCCGGTCAACACCGCCAAGCCGCTCATACCTCAGTTGGTGGAGCACGGGGAAGTTACGCGGGGCTACCTTGGAGTAAATATCCAGACAATCACTGAAGATCTGGCCAAGGCCCTGGAAGTTGAGGAACAGAGCGGTGCGCTGGTCTCCGATGTGATGCCCGACAGCCCTGCGCAAAAAGCAGGAATCGAACGGGGTGACATCATCATCGATTTTGACGGTCACAAAATAGCTGACAGTCGTGATCTGCCTGCCAAGGTAGCAGCAACTCCGGTCGGAGAAGAAGTAAAAGTGATAGTCCGCCGAAATGGCAAAGAGAAGGAGCTGGCGGTAAGCGTTGGTGAACTTGCAGCCGATGATTCCTCTCACGGTAAGACCGAGGGTACGTCGAAAGGCAAATGGGGTCTGCAACTGCACGATCTTGACGACAAGGTTGCCGCACAGCTTCGCATTGACGCCCAGCAGGGGGTGGCAATCGTTGGCGTCGAGCCGGGCAGTGTCGCCGCAAAAGCCGGTCTGCGCAAGGGCGATCTGATTATCGAGGTGAACCGTGAAGCGGTTGATTCGGTGAGCAAAGTGAAGAAGCAGATCAGCGATGCCGAAGACAAGGACAAGCTCCTGCTGCTGGTCCAGAGAGAAAACGGTAAATTCTATGTGCCTTTGGAAATGGAAGGATAATCTACTGAAATATAATGTATTTTACACTTCTCAAGCAAACCGATGCGAGGTGGGGAAGCCGTTGATCATCACTGCCAGACTTGCCGACGAGCCTTGCTGTCTCATTCCCGGATTCTCCACCGCGCATTTACCATGACCCACCGGATGAAGCTTTACCATCTGCCGCCACCTGAGATATCGGGTGCGGCAACCATATCCGGCTTAACCGGCATCGTCGGAACATTCTTCTTCAAGGATTACCTTGATCTCCCTGCGGAATTTCCGGCGATGCCCGGTTTTGGGGGAGGGCGGTCGTTGGAGGTGAAAAAAGCTCACTTCGATGCCTGTAGTATCCCCCTCCCCAGGCAGCACCAGCACGCTGATAATCATCACCTTCTTCAACCAACTCGCTCTGCACAGCCCCACCTTTGCAGCCCGAAAGAGCGTGGATTATTGGTTGGCACGT
>CBFCWR010000081.1:0-10436 GCA_965601575.1 uncultured Desulfofustis sp.
CCGGTAATCCAGCCGACATCGGCCGTGCACCAGTAGACATCATCGTCTTTGAGATCGAATACCAGCTCCATCGTATGGATGACATAGGTCAGGTAGCCGCCGCTGGTATGCACCACCCCTTTGGGCTTGCCTGTCGATCCAGAGGTGTAGAGGATGAACAGCATATCTTCGGCAGCCATTGATTCGGGTTCGCACACCGGGGTAATGTCCTCAGCAGCCATCTCTTCATGCCACCAGCTGTCGCGTTCGGGCTGCATGGCCACTTCGTTGCCGGCCCGGCGCACCACCAGACAGTGATCCACCGAATCAGACTCTTCCAGCGCCTCATCACCATTGGGCTTCAAGGCAATACTCTTGCCTGCCCTGAGCACCGCATCTGCGGTAATAAGCAGCGACGCTTCACAGTCTTCGATCCTGTTCTGCAGACTGACAGCGGAAAACCCGGCAAAGACGACCGAGTGAACCGCTCCAATTCTCGCGCAGGCAAGCAGGCTGATAACCAGCTCCGGTATCATCGGCAGGTAGACTGCCACCCGGTCGCCTTTTCTCACCCCTTTTTTCTTGAGTACGTTGGCACAGCGACAGACCTCTTCGAGCAGCTGCCGATAGGTATAGGTACGAACTTCTTCCTCCGGCTCTCCTTGCCATATCAAGGCGATCTTGTCGCCCTTTCCACCTTCGATATGGCGGTCGAGGCAGTTATAGGAAACATTGAGGCTGGCACCTTCGAACCAACGGATTTCCGGCCTATGAAGATCGGCATCGAGTACCTTTTGCCAGGGGGAATACCAGCTCACCAGCTCTTCGGCCCTTGCCGCCCAGTATCCTTCCAGATCCTCCATGGAGCGCCTGTAAACACTCCGATACTCAGCTATATCCTTAATCCAGGCGTGTTCACTCCCCTTGGCAGGTGGTTCGAAATATCGATCTTCGCTCAACAGACTGGTAATTTTTTCATCAACTTCACTCATTGAAGTCTCCGGTTGAACACTATTTACTCGAAAGAAGTGACGGCACGCTCACCATGCTCGGCCCAATCCCAAATCTATTTAACTATAATATCAATATATCTTATACAAAAAAGAGTTTTTTTGACTCAGATATATAAAACGCTCTGGGTCAAGGCCTCTCAGAGCTGTAATTCTTAATGACTACAATAAATTATAGCACCAAATGCGGAGTTGGATAAAAAGTTCTTTACAATTTTTACTTGAAAATTAAATTAAACGCTGAAATAACATAGGGAGAAAGGGAGACGCCATGCAAGAAGACATGAAAGACGAACAGATTGAGGTCATATCCAAATTATTGAAGTCGATGTCCCACCCGATTCGTCTCAAGATTCTCTGCCTCCTGCAGGATCATGAGATGTCCGTCGGAGACATCAGGGAGCAGGTGAAGACCACCAATGCAAACGTCTCCCAGCACCTCAACATTCTCAGAAGTCAAGGTATCATCGATTTCAGAAAAGACGCCAATTTCATCTACAACAGGATAACCGACCAGCGCATCCTCGAGCTGATCATGAAGATGAGGCAACTCTTCTGCCCGGATCTGTAAATATTTTTCTGGACTGGTTACTCAGCAGCTCACAACAACCACTAGAGTAGTGCCATGATTATCACCGACTGGATTCACGCAATCGCCGGCTTCTTCATTCTCGCCAGCCTCGCCTTGGGAGTTGAGGCAAGCCCGATATTTCACAGTAAATATTGGCTGTTTTTCACCGCCTTCGTGGGCCTCAACCTGCTGCAATTCGGTTTTTCGAAGAAATGCCCCATGGGGCTTATCCTCAAAGCTTTTGGTATCCCCGAAAGCAGGCCGCAGGGTTAATCGCCCACCATTTTGGCTGTGCAGGATAGCTGCCAGCAGCAGTCCATCTCACCACAGGTTTCCAGTTTTTTGAAGCAGTCCTGGTGCCCTTCCTTGCGTTGTACCTCGTGGATGAGTTCGGCCATTTTCAGATTTTTGGAGTCGATATCGAGCTGCTTTGCTTTGGACCTGGCCAGGGCAAACAGCTGAGAACCTTTCAATAATTTCTGCTTTTTCATATCTTGTTTTTTCTCTTATTATTTTCTCAATTATCCGTCACCACTGACTGGTGAAACGGCATACCAAGTGAGATGCTGACTCTCACCATGCAGAAGGTCCATGGCTTGCGCGATCCTCCTTCACCGCAGAAAGCCACAGCCTTAAATAGGTAGAATGTGCATTTCTTCTTTGACCGGATGACTGCCCTTGATAAGCAGCCCGTTGCGGCCGTCAATTCCGACATCATCGCCGAACTCAATACGGTGACCGTTTACTTCGGCATAGCGCTCGTAGACGCGAAGCTGTTTGCAGCCGACCACACAGGTTTTTTCCAGACGCACGGCAACCACCGAGGCATGGGACGTCTGACCGCCGCGGGAGGTAAGCAGGCCGTCGGTCAGGGAAATGATGGTGATATCCTCCGGCACGGTATCCTGGCGAAACAGGATTAGCGGTGTCTCGGGCTCCCTGGACCGCAACAGGGCGATATCCTCACTGGTGAATACCGCCTTTCCCGACAACGCCGAACCTGACACACCGATCCCCTTGGCCAGGAACGAGCGCTCCAGAGCGGGCGATTCCACGAAGACGTTGAGGAGCTCTTTCTGCTTGATGGTGATCATATCGCGGGTCTGCAGAATATAAAGCTCTGCCGGATCGGGCCCTTCGAAGGTAAATTCGATTTCCTGGGGGCTCCAGCGTTTGTCGTAGACCAGTTCCCTGGATATGGCAAGGAGCTGCTGATAGATCTCAGGGAACCTTATTTCCAAAGTTTCATCGCGTGACCGGCCGTCCAGCTCCGACTGTTCGATGGAGATCGGGTGGGAAGTGACCAGGCCGGAAACGATATCCTCCCCCTGGTCCTGATAGGCATAATCACCCCAGAGCGCCACTCTCTGAACTTTGCGGTACGGATGGGCGGTGAACAGCACACCGGAGCCGGAACCTTCGCTGCGGTTGCCGAAGACCATGGCCTGCACGATAACCGCCGTTCCCCAGGAGGGAGAGACGTCCATGATCCGGCGGTAGTCGATCGATTTCTGGTTATCCCACGAATCGAGCACCATCTCGATGGCGCCGATCAACTGGAGCCAGGGATCGTCCGGGATGCCGAGCCCCCGCTGCCGCACCAGCTTCTGGTAGTTCAAGGCCAGTTCCTTCATCTGCTCGGCGGTAAACTGGCGTTTGAGAGCTACCCCGTGACGCGCCTTGGCCTCATCCATCAATTCCTGGAAATCTTCCCTCTCTACCCCGGAAATCATCGCCCAGGACTGAAGAAATCGCCGGTAGTTGTCCCAGGCAAAATATTCATTGCCGTGGGCGTTGATGAATTCCTGCACCAGGTCTTCGTTCTGGCCAACGTTGTGGACCGTGGCCATCATTCCGGGCATGGACAGGGTGCTGCCGCTGCGCACGGACAGCAGCAGGGGTTTCTCGGAAGAACCAAATACCTTTCCGGCCTGTTCTTCGACGTGATTCAAAGCTTTTCTGATCTGCTGCATAAACTCCTGCCGGGCCTTGGAAAACCCAAAAATGACCTCACGGCAACGAAACACTTCGGTGGTTATGACAAAGGCCGGCGGAATCTGCTTGTTTTCCTCAGTCAGGGTAATCAAGTTAAACCCTTTGTTGCCGAGATGGATCAAGTCGTGCGTATAGGGATTGACCTCATCGAGCAGTGAAATCGTATTTTCCGGGTTGTAGGTCATCAACAGGTCCAGCGTCCGCTCGTCCAGCACTTCACGCTGGCTTTCAAGCGTCTGAATGATACGCAGGATAAAGTTGTCCAGATGCTGTAATCCGAATGCCGAAGCGATCAGGTCGCGCAGAAAACCCTCGGAAATCGCATGTACCGTGTTGCTCATTTCCGACTCGTTCCAGAGTGTCTTGTAGCGCGGCACCAGGTTGTCGCCGCCGATCTGAGGGATGATCAGCGACAAATTCTTCTGGTGAATGTTGGTGTAGTAGGCGTAAATTACATCTTTGACGCCCTCCGACAGGCCCCGGAAAATGTCAAGATACTGCGTGTAGGAAAAGCGCCTGATCTTCAAGGAGCTGGTCAGCAGTGCCAGGTAGGTGTCGAGTTTGCGCGAGGCAATGCCTTCGATCTGCAGGGCCCGGCGATAGAGTCTCAAACACCTGGTAATGTCATAAAAGGTCGCTTTGGTGATAAAAGAAAGGTTGACCGTGGCGGGCAGCATCTCCAGGTGGATATTGGCCAGATTCTCCAACCTGAAGGTAAGTGACAGGCTGTCGAATTTCTTCTCCCGGTAGCGGCCGTAAACCGACGGGATGTCAACCGCGATATGCCGTTTGTAATAGATGTCCTCCCGGGCCTCGTATGTTTCAGACGAGAGAATGATCTTTTTGAGATTGGACAGGGCGTCCAGGGTCGCTTCGAGAATACCGAAGGTGTCTCTCGCATCGATTTTGTTCAGCAGTGGTTCAATTCCGGGGAAACCGTCGGCAGCCGCCTGCTGGAGCTCGGAGCGCAGTTCCTGGAAACCGAGATTGTACTTTTTATGGATCAGCTTAAACATCCTTACCAGCAACAGGAAACGTCGTCGCTCCAACGGACTGCAGTCCTGTTGTTCGTCGACGAACGACCTAAGGCTCTGGCGACCGACCAGGAAAATATCGTCGATCTGGTTCAGTTCAAAGCGCTCGAAGACCCGGTTTACCAATAAGTTCTGGTCGTCAACATAGGCTCCTCTGCCGGCAACCTGGGTAAAGACCTCGGCGGGGAGGAAATTGCTCAGCTGACGCTTATCCATGGTTTTCCAGAACATGAAAATTGCCCGGATAAAATCAACGATCAGGTTCGAACTTTCGACATGACTCTGCTTCCTTAAAAAGTGGATGAGCACGTCCTTGCGCCGATGGATTTCATCGAGCTCGGTGGACACATCGCGCAACTCTCCCTCGGCACCGATCTCGTTGAAAAAGACCGGCATCAGTTTAGTGAACTGTTTGGTCAGATTGTAGATCGGCTCGATAGGCTGGTTGAGCAGTTCGGTGATGTCGCGCTGGAAAAGATCAGTATCTTTGACGCAGGTACCGGTGAGCTTGAGATGTATGATCAGAGCCGAAAAAAGCGTGGCGCACCATTTCGGTTCCTGCATGATCAGGTTCAGCCAGACCCTGATATTGTTCAAATGGGCCGGGTTGATAATCGGCTGCCAGTCTTCATCTACGCCCGAGACGTTGGCGGGCTGGAAACCAAAGCGCACGACCCCCCACAAAAAGGCTTCAACCATTCTGCTGTTGCCGCGCTTGAATACTTCGCCGCCCAGCACCTGGATACACTGCAGCGAAGTGTGCGGGTATTTGCGCACATTGGCTTTGAGCAGCTCGAAGGTGGTGAGCAGAAACTGCTCTATCTCCTCGAAGCTTTGCCGCCTGACCAGGATCACCAAGCTGGAATTGATCTCCCGCAATGTCTCCTCATGAATGAGATGGAGCCCCTTGGTGTCCATGATTTTGAACATAAATAGGAGCTTGAGGTTTTCGGCGGGATGTCTCGCTTCGTCTACTTCAATTCCGGCGGCATCAGCCGTCTCGCTGAGTTGACCCAGGTAGCCGGGTATTTGCTTGTAGAGCCTCACCAGTTCAATGTGCGAGGGCAGGCCCAGCAGGGCACGCAAGGCAGCAGGCGGATCAGGCTCAATGTCGACGCTCTCCAGCTCGCTGAGGTTTTCCCGCAGCGACACGTGGGATATGCTGGCAAAGGTTTCCTCTCCAGGCAGTTCACCAGCCTGCATCTGATTGTGCTCGACTAACCACACACGCGGGTCTTCTTCCTGAAGCCAGTAATTGTAATTAATCCGCAGCACCAGTTTCAGGAGGGTTGCGGCGGGATTGAAATCCCAATCAATGCCGTGACGCTTGATCTGGCGGGAGAGCCGCTCGATTACCCGTTTGACCGACTGACGGCCGTGGATCAGATGGATCAGGACCAGCTCATCGTCTGCTCCGATTGCACTGAACCGGTTGAAAGTGTCGTTGATACCCTGCTCAAAAGCCTTCAAATCGGCAGGTTTGAGCATGCTGGCAAGCTTGTCTATCCAGTCCCAGTGGGCCTCGAAAATCTGGCCGAGCAGTATACTGTTTTTCTGTGAATCCTCGGCCGCCTCGAAAAAAAGGCCGGAAAAGAGGGTGTAAGCCTCGGGGCCGCAGCCGGTTTTGAGGTAATGTTGAAAGTTCTTGAGTACAAAACTTCTGAGCAGCGGCAGGATGAGATTCCAGTTGCGATAAGGGTGGCAGATCTCGTAGAGCAACCCTTCGAGTCGGGTGTGGATACCTCGATATTTCTCCACCGCCTCCAGCAGCCTCATGAGGTCAGCGCGGATTTCCACGTGTTCGGCAGTCTCAAGCAGATTGGCCTTGAGAGCGTCGGAATCGATGCTGCGCTGGCTGAGGGTATTCATTGCAACTCAGAAATAAATGGTGCGAATCCCCTCAAGTCATCTGTACCTCTGGAGATTCGCGGTTGTCAGGGGAGATCGGGCTACACAGGTTTTTGTGATTCCATGTGCAGTATCAGATCAAGCATCCGGTTGGAATATCCCCACTCATTGTCATACCAGCTCATGACCTTGACTGTCTTACCGATGACCTTGGTGCTCTGACCATCGACGATCGAGGAGCGCGGATCGCCTTGAAAATCGATTGATACCAATGGCAGTTCGGTATACCCAAGATAGCGGTTGGCAGCATCGCTCAGGGCCTGGTTGACCTCTGCCACGGTGGTCTCTCTTTCGACTTCCATTACCGCATCAACCAGTGAGACGGTGGGCGTCGGCACCCGTACGGCCAGTCCATCAAATTTGCCCTTCAACTCCGGGATTACCAGGGATACGGCGGCAGCGGCACCGGTTTTGGTTGGAATCATCGACATGGCAGCGGCCCGGGCCCTGCGTAAATCAGAATGGGGGAAATCGAGCAGACGCTGATCACCGGTATAGGCGTGCACGGTGGTCATCAATCCTCGCTCGATACCGAAATTATCCAGAATCACCTTGGCCATTGGTGCGAGGCAATTGGTTGTGCAGGAGGCATTGGATACAATATGATGCGTGGTGGGATCATACTCGTCTTCATTCACGCCCATGACGAACGTCTTCACATTTCCTTTGGCGGGGGCAGAAATAATAACCTTTTTGGCTCCCCCGTCTATGTGGGCCCCGGCCGAATCCGCATCGCGAAAGATACCGGTACACTCAGCCACGTAATCAACCCCGCTATCTCCCCATTTGATGTCAGCCGGATTCTTGTGACTGGAAACCGCAATCGGGCTGCCGTCGACAATGATACCGTTGTCATCACTGCTCACTTCGGCGCCATAAATTCCCATCACCGAATCATACTTGAGCAGATGAGCGAGGGTATCGTTATCAGTGAGGTCGTTGATGGCCACCACTTCGATATCAGCAAAGGCCTCGTCTTTACTGATGGCCCTGAAAATATTCCGGCCAATGCGGCCAAAACCGTTTATGCCAATACGCACTGTCATTTTGTTTCTCCTTTTGTTTTTCCCTCTTTTTTACAATAGTTTTAAACCTGTACGGTGTGGTTCACATCATATGTTCGTATCCACCCTGGTAGCTTTATAAAGATCAACATATTGCTGCATGACCTTCTTCCAGCTATGCTCTTTGCTGATTTTCTCAAGCGCTGCCACCTGCATGTCCCGGATGCGCTGGCTATCCTGAAATAGCTCCAGTGCCCGGTGCATGGCCTGAGCGAGAGTCTCCGGGCTGTTTTCTTCGTAGGCCAATCCAGTGACCCCATCCACTACCTTTACCAGCCCACCTATGTGATGGACGATCGGCACATTTCCAAACAACTGGGCGATGTAGTCTGTCAGACCACAAGGTTCGTATCGTGAAGGAATTACGAAAAAATCCCCGGCGGCATATATTTGGTTGGCAAGCTTAGGATTGTAGGTTGGCAGAACACAGATACGTCCCTGATAACCGGGTTCCAACGCCACCGCGGCCAAGGCCTGTTCCATTTCCTCTGAACCGTTGCCAAGACAGACAAACGAGGCGACAACCCTACGATCGAAGAACAATTTCAAGGCCTCGATCAGGATATCGACTCCTTTTTGTTCGCTGAGTCTGCCGATGAAGGTAAACAGCGGCCGCTCAGGATCAGGGTCCAGAAAACCAATGCGATCTTCCCCATTTTCATGCTCAGCGTGACTGAGTTCGGCGAGCAGGGCCAGCTTACATCTTTGTTTTCCTTCCAGATCAGCAGTTTCGCCATCCACCACAAAGCCGGCGGCAATCCCCATTTTCTGGTGTTCAGCCGGATTGAATGCCTCCGTATCGATGCCATTGGTGATGCCGATTATCTCCACCCCGCTGTCAAGGAGCCGGTGGCCCAGCCAGCCGGTCAAATAGTCAGCATCGGTCTCCTGCAGTTCACGGGCATAGTTCTCGCTCACGGTGCTTATGGCGGCATAGGGTGCCGCGGCGAGAAAGGGATCGAAACTGTGATCCAGCAATGAGTTGTTGATGACCCGCCAGGGCAGCTCGGTAATTGCCCGGACAAACGACAGATCTGACACCTCCTGATGATAGCCGACTCCGGCATTGTGAATAGTCACCAGCGGTGAGGTGTCCCTGAAATAGTTCCGATACCCGCCGCACTCCCTGATAATTGCCGGTACGATGGCGGTGTGGCCATCATGGCAATGAATAATCTGGGGCTTTTGTTCCAGCAGCATGATCAGGTCGAGACCGCCCTTCTGCAGCAGGACATTCATGGCGAAATAGTCGATGTGGCCCTGACCCTGTACTTTCCAGGGTTCACGCTGCGACTCTTCCCTGGTATAGGTATATACTCCCTGCTTCTCGAGATACCGCTGCGCTTCCAGAAGGTAAATATGCACCCGTTCCTGGACGAGGTGCCAGACACCTACTCGCTCCCTGCGCTCCAGATTGATGTAATCCATGGCCACGTCAAATTCCAGCAGTCTGTCAGGATGAAGGGGATCCTCCAACCTGCTGAAGCCGAGGTTTTCAGGATCAATGAATCCGTAGCAGGGCAGCACCACGCTGACCGTTCTGTTGTTCCAGCGGGCCAGGGCCCTGGCCAGTTGAGAGACCACATCCTTGACACCGCCTGCACCGGCGAGACGTCCATACTCCCGGCTGAACATCCATACGGAGGTTATCGACTGGTGTTCTGACGCGCTCATATCACTTGAAATTCCTGCCTGTCAGTCATTAAACATTTATATACTAGTAAGTTTGAATAGGGAAAATCAAACTATTGGTACACAACTCCTGTGGGGAGGCACACAGTTTTAAAGCTTAATTATCGTTTCGATCCCAAATCTGTCAAGACGGCCGCTGACGATTGGCCCGCAGTCGAATAGTACCGGGACTCTTGGTCGCTATCGGAGCGCTCCGGAACCATACCTGGTTGAAGGCGCTGATTCCGGGAAGGCCACCATAGAACAATTTCTCATAAATGGCAATTAACTGCCCTGGTCACCAAATCCTTACCATCGGGGTCACCCCCCGAGCTGCATTGACGCCCGACTCTCCAGTCTCTATAGTATTTGCAACTGTGCGAGCTGACAACCAAGGGAGGCAGGGCTATGAAGAGCGGATCAGTTGTAGTAAACACAAAGCACACCATGGAACTTGTCGATATCACCCAGTTGCTCACCGGTGAACTCAGAAAATCCACCGTCAACCAGGGTTTGTGCCTGCTTTTCAACCCACATACCACGGCCGGGCTGACAATTAACGAAGGCGCCGACCCCGCCGTCCGGGTTGATATAATTGACGGATTCAAAAAAATGGTGCCTCTGCATCATCCCTTCACACACATGGAAGGCAATTCACCGGCCCATATCATGGCCAGTCTGATGGGCGCTTCACTGACCATCGCCGTCGACAACTCCAGTTTTGTTCTCGGCACCTGGCAGAAGATCTTTTTCTGTGAGTTCGACGGGCCGCGAACCAGGAAGGTTCACTATCACCTCCTCACCGAGATATGAGCGGAAATTATTCCAAGTCCCCCGATCCTGCAACTATCTGTTTCGGGCTCAGCCCGGAACTTGATCGACTATCATGTGGAGCCTATCTTCAGTTGCTGGGCCGGCCTGAATTGGCCCACACACTCAGCTCCCGGCTCTCGCAAGCGGAGATCGACCAGTTGATCGAGCTGATTAGCGGGCTCATGCGAACCCATCTGTCTAAACATGAATATCATTCGCTCTTCCTTGGAGAAGAGCATTCTCACCATGGCTCTGACGACCAATGAAGAAAAACCAACTACATGACCTGAGAAGTTTTCTTGACCTGCTCGAAAGAGAGAACGATTTGCTGGTCATCGAGGAAGAGGTTGATCCCTATCTGGAGATCGCTGAAATTCACCGACGGGTGATC
>CBFCWR010000082.1:0-10334 GCA_965601575.1 uncultured Desulfofustis sp.
CGTGGAACGGGGGCTCGACGATCAGTATGCGACCGGACGATTTCAGGATTTTCTTAAGTTGTTGAAAAAAGCCGTTTTGATCAACTGTTTCATGCACCATGTAATAGGCCAGGACGAAGTCAGCACTGATAGAGTCGTCCAGACCAAGATGGACGTCGCTGCACCGATGCAGCCGAACATCAGCCAAACTCGATCTGTCCTTCAGTTTGGCTAATTTAGCCTTTATTCTGGCAAGCATTTCCGGCTGCACATCGACACCAATGACGATCCCAGAAGGTCCGACAAGTTCGGCCATCGGCAGGGTAAAGAAACCCGGTCCGCAGCCGAGGTCGATGGCGGTGTCCCCGGTGTTCAGAAATGGCGACAGGATCCTCTGGGGCGATTGAACCAGTTTCCTGAAAAAATTGTCCAGGGCAAATGAGTGCTTGTGGCTGCACACATGGTTTTCCGATACTGAAGTGCTCATCTTTTCCTCCGCGGGGTGTATAGTTTCTGAACGCATATCCCAAATTTTTTTAATCCAGAGATTTCAGCCGGCGCACTAAAAAGTCTTCAGTGCGCGTCAGAAAATTCATAATGACTCTGAGCTCATCATCGGTCAGACTCTTGAGGTAATGGCTGAATCCTCCATCCATTGTTTCATGCCAGTGTTTATGAGCCCAGTAAGCGGTTTGTCCTTTCGCCGTCAGAGAGACTATCGAACGGGAGAGATTGTCGGGATCAGTTTTTTTTGCCGAATAGCCCTTATGTTCCAATTTCTTTAGACTCTGGGAAACCGCCCCCTTGGTGATTCCCAGACAGTTTCCAATATCGGTTACACTCAAACCTTCATGGTCGCCAATAATTTCAATAAGATGAATCTCCGAGTGCGACAGGAGTTCATCGGTACCGAACTGTTTAGGGGACCGGTCGAGTTGGACTGCCAGCCTCATCAGCGAGCGGAATTTTCCATGAAGCGATAGTTGGATATTTTTCATGGGGAGAGCGTATACAAGCTAAACATATTTGTCAACATCAAAAAAGAGTGCTGATGATTTTGCTCAGTGGATCATAGAGCAATTAAAGATTGAGCCTTTTCAGCCTTTGCGGATAATCGGTGATTATCTTGCTCACCCCGGCTTTCAAAAACCTTCGCATCTCTTCGGGTTCATTTACCGTGTACAAATTGATCTGACAGCCATGGGCAAGCGCTCGTTCAATCTGCATTTCGTCGGTCAGGTCGGCGTTGGCATTGTAGATCTCGAATTCGAAGGTACCCCACTCCTGGGGTCTCATCCCGTCAATGCCAATGAGCGCATTGATCTCGATGTCCGGTCTGAGCTCTTTTATGCGATACAGATAATCATGGCTAAATGAGGAGAGCGAAAACCGTGAGGTCTGTAGTTTCAGATCATCGATGAGGTTCAGCACACGATCTACCAGAGAGAATCGTGGCAGATCCTTGAGTTCGATATTAATAAACCAGGAATTGGCTTTGACAAAATCAAGTGCTTCGGTCAGGGTCGGAATTTTAACGCCTTTCATCCTATCCAAGTCATCGGTGCTGGGCTGTACAGCCTCTATCGTGCCAAACGGATCACTTTCGACAAACCACGATCCGGCATCGAGCCGAAGCAACTCAGCCAATGAGAATGTATGAATCGGATCATGCTGCCGATCCGGGAAGATGTGATGAACATCTGTCGTTCGGGCCAACGTGTTGTCGTGCATCAGGACAAATTTATCATCAGCGCTTGCTCTCACATCAACTTCTATGCCGTGGGCACCTGATTCCCAGGCTTTCTCGATTGCCACCATAGTGTTTTCCGGTGCCAGACTCCGGGCACCCCGGTGGGCGATATTGAACAACTGATGAACTGTCACTATCTCTGCTCGGCCCTGCCTTGAAGAAACGCGAAATGTAGATGGAAGAGAAAGTGAGATTTCTGCTATTCAGACTAGGAAAGAATGGGCACGCTGTCAAGAACGGTAAAATAGGGAAATCGGACTTCTTTAAGCGATCAGGCAGCTTCGGCGAACAGATGACCTGCAGAGGGGAATTCAAACGCCTCAAAGCAAAGGTTGGAAACAAACTGGTCGGTGCAGGCTTCCCAGGTGAACTGCATGGCAAAAGCCCGACACCGCTCACCATCGATGTCCAGGCAATTGACGACCGCCTGTTTGAGATCGTCGTGCATCCAGCCATTGTGGCCATTGATGATCAACGACTTGGGCCCATCCACCGGAAAGGCGGCAACCGGCAGCCCGCAGGCCATGGCCTCAAGCTGAACCACGCCCAGAGTATCGGTAAGACTCGGAAACACGAAGACTCTGCTTTGGTTGAGAAGCTCCACCAGCTCCCGACCTTTCTTAAAGCCAGTAAACCGGGTTTCCGGATAGCGGCCCTTGAGGGTCTCCAGCAGCGGCCCGTCTCCGATCACCATCTTCGGGCCAGGAAGATCAAGATCGAGGAAGGCGTCAAGATTTTTTTCAGGGGCCACGCGGCCCAGGTAGGTGAAGTAAGGTCTTTCCTGCTGGTTAATTTCTCCCTCGGCTGGTTTGAACAATTCGGTGTCGACACCGCGGGACCAAAGACTGACGTTGTGAAATCCTTTTTGTTCCATTTCTTGCTTGAGCTGAGACGATGAGACCATGATGCACTGCCCTTTGTTATGGAATCGCCTCATCACCGAATAGGAGAGCCTCAGAGGCAAGGGCAGGCGCATCCTCACATATTCCGGAAACCGGGTGTGATAAGAGGTGGTGAATGGCAGCCCGGTACGCAGGCAGGATCTGCGTGCGGCCCAGCCAAGCGGGCCCTCGGTGGCGATATGTATCGACCGGGGCGAAAAGTCATTGAGAAGTTTGTGGACGACCGTTGTTCTAACCAGCGACAGGGGGATCTCCGGGTAGGTGGGACAGGGTATGGTGCGAAACCGCTGTGGGGTAATAGTCATTACCTCAAATCCCCGGTTGTTCAGCAGTTCGATAGTTTTCAGATAGGTGGTGACAACCCCGTTAACTTGAGGGAGCCAGGCGTCGGTCACGATAGCGATCTTCATAATGTTTTTTCTCTGCCTGGGTTACTCTGACAGGTGAGACGTTCTGCCAGTGGATATTTCCGACAGTGCCATTCAGGTTTTCGACCAGGGCCGTACAGCTTTCCACCCAGTCGCCGGCATTGCAGTAGAGGACACCCTCTATGTCTCGCACTGTGGGGTGGTGAATATGTCCGCAAATCAATCCATCGACATTATGTTCCCGGGCCTCTTTGATCACGTAATCTTCGAAATCACCGATATAGTTCACCGCTTTTTTGACCCGGTGTTTGATTGACGCCGATATCGAGTGATAGGGTTTGCCCATTGCTGCCCGGACAAAGTTGTACCAACGATTTATGACCAGCAGAAGATCGTAGGAGATCGATCCCAGACCGGCCAGCCACTTCTTCTTCTGGACCACACAGTCGAACTTATCGCCGTGCAGGATCATGTACTTCTGGCCATTGGCCGTCTCATGCATAATCTCATCGACAACGGAGATATTGTTGACCACGAGACCGCAATATTTCCTCAGGAGTTCATCATGGTTGCCGGGCAGATAATAGACTTTGGTACCGTTGGCGGCCTTGTTCATGATGGTGGTGACAATTTGATCGTTGATGGCCGGCCACGACCAGCGGAATCTCAGTTTCCAGAGGTCAAAAATGTCGCCGACCAGGTAGAGATATTCCGAATCGTGAGCGGTCAGAAACTCGAACAGTTTCTGATTCTGCAGGTCAGCCCCTCCCAGATGGGTATCCGATATCCAGATCGATCGGTAATATGATTTCTCCATAGCTCCCCTTTCAGATGATGTTCCAATCGACATCAGCGTAGCCTATTCCTGTTATGAAAAGATCAATCAACTGTTATGTTTTTATAAGGATATCGGCGTGGTAATGAGGAAATTATAGGAGCGGAAAAATGTGGAAAAGTGGGGGTACCGGCTCTGATCATCGAAAAATGGCGCCAATCCCCATGGCCTGCTTGCGGGCGAATTTGGGGATTACTTTGGGGTTGATCCAGACCAGCAGCCGGTAAAAGGTGCCGAGCAGATGGATGGTAATCAGGTAGTCAACCAGTCTGTAGCCGCGCTTGGTTCTGAGCGCGAAACGCATGAGGGAGGTAAATTGGGTTATGCCCCTGGGGATAGCGTGATAACTGGTCTTGATCCGATATCGAGGCCGGAGGCTCCTGGGATAGTTCTTTTTGTACCTTCTTTTGGCTTTTTTCAGCTTGTTTTGGGCCATTTCTTCATCGGCAAGAAAATAGTAATTTCTCGCCAAAGCGATGATCTTGAAGGTATCTTCCATGAATTCGATATCTGCGACTGGGAGACCGGTGTCGCGGGCAATCTTCTTCATGTTCTTTAATTTAGTCAGGGCTTCTCTCCCCTCGGCCACGGTTTGATCCGGGTCTTCAATCAGGCTGAGAAGAATCACTCTTATGGAGTGATTGATGAAAATGTTGTTCCAGTAGACAGTGAGCAGGGGAGGGATCCTGATTCGTCTGAAAAAAAGTTTCTGACTGGCGATCTCCTTGATGTAGAGTAAGCTCTTAATCACACTGTCGTTTAGTTTGAGAAATTCAAGCACGGCGTCGTGATCACCCCATCCTGCCTGTGCACCGAACTCCTGCACCGCCTGTGCAACCGTGTGGTTTTCCCTGAATATTTTGATGGTCACGAAACTGTTAAGCTCATTCCACACCGCCTCTTCATCGAGATAGCTCAAGCGGCGAAACGGTACCCAACCGCCTGTCTGGCACCAGACGCTGATGCCGGCCATCTGTTCCGCCTGTTGAAGCTGGTCGGCGTAGTCCCGGTAGTCCCAGCCGATGAAAGACGGGTATTCTCCACACCCCTCATATTCGCGACGGGCCTGTAACTCGATAATCTTTTTGACTTTGGCGGTGAAAAAGTGCTTGTTCAGCGGCAGATATCTAAAGAAGTCGGATTCGCCGTATTTCATCGACAGAATGAAGTGATCACTGTCGATATTTTGCAAAACCCTCGAAATGGTCCTCCGGTGCCAGATCAGATCACCCACTCGATAGGCACCGATTGTCCAGGTCCTGAGGATCAAGTTCCGTTTGTGCCGTTCAAAGACTGGAAGCAGCCGGTGGATCAACGCGTTCACGTCAGTGGCTGTTTTTAAAAACAGCTCGCTTTTGAAATCCCCTTTGACGTCATTTCCGTCACACTCACCGATTCTGAGAATGATACCGCTCACCTCTTCAAACGAGGAAAAAACCGATTCCACCTGTCGGATGAGAAATTCGGCGGCCTTTGTCTTGCTCCCACCGATGGCCGCTTTCAGCCCCGGGGTGAAGGAAAGGACATCCATGGTCAAATATACTTTCAGGCCGTGGGAACTAAGTATGGCAAAGAATCGACGATATTCTTCCCTGAAATCTTCAATGGTCAGATTGATTCGAGATTCCAGCCATGGGTCGGGAGCCAGGTGGGCGACGTCATCGAGGGTGACCGCGTTGTAGCCGATCTGACTCACCTTTCCGGCAAAGATATCCAAATCGGCGCCGATCCGGTCGAACACGGTGCGGCGCTGATCGGTATCGATCTGCAGATGTTCAAAGGGTATTTTTGACCAGTTGATCTTCTGTTTTTCGAGGCTGCGGAAAAAAGGACCGATACCGTCGATCAGAAATAGCTCCATGGTGCGGTGCAGCTATGTCGTCTGGAAATTTTGGATAGCCTGCATCCGGGGAGCGGTTCGCCCGTTGAAGAACCCGCAGGCCCGGTAATACCTGAGATCTTCCGCCAGCAGCCGGAAAAATTGAGGTTCGCGGGCAATTTTTCCAATCAGTTTAAGCGGATGTGAGAATAGATCGGCAAAGGGACCCAGGAGATCGGAGGGGTCCCTGAAGCATTCCCACTCGCACTTCTGGCAATTTACCACTTCTCCAAACCGTCTGAACAGGTCGGGAAGTTCTTTTCTCGGTTGTTCCAGATATCCACAGGGATGTATCATGCCGTCCTGGCATTCGACAAAGAAAAAATCACTGCCGCCTCGACAGGGAAAGAGGGCCGCCTGCTTGTCCTGGTAGCGCTTAATCAGGCCGTAGAGCGCGCACCGGGGCGAAAAGATGCGCAGGGTGCCCCTGAATTTCGGTATGGTCTCAAACAGCGCTTGGAATATGAGCGTTTTTTCTTCCCTGCTGAAATTTACCATGTCATCGCTGGAAATGGCGCCATAGACCGACGACGGCTGAGCCGCAGATCCTGTCTGGACGACGACCTCCTGGTCCGTTTCCCCCATGGGATAGCAGGCGTTGGCCATGGTAAATCCGAGGTCTGATGCAAACCGGTAAAAATGCTCAAAGGCATCTTTGAAACACTGTTTGAATACATCCGGTGTCGACCCCTCCAGAAAGGGTTTATCCTGGTTCGGCCCCGTTGCCCGGTTTATCCCCAGGTTAACGGCCGGGTATATGCCATGGTCGTGGAATATGGGGAGCGCTTGTTCCATGCCGCGAACCACCCCGTTCAAGCCCCGGATCTGCTCATGGCTGGCCGGATTGGCGGAATCGAGACTGATCCAGAAGGTGTAAATGTCAGTACCTGCAAGTTTTTCTACGATCTCTGTGATCTTTTGCTGGTAGCCAGGGTGATCGGAATTTTTAAAGATAAAGCCGTTCGTCCCTGTTCTCACATAGGGAATTCCCGCCTTTGACGCATGATTGATCAAGTCGACGATATCATCGAGAAACAGCAGGGGTTCGCCGCCTGTGAGAGAAAGGGCGCGTACCCCCTGAGCGGCGGCCTCATCGATCAATCGCTTGGTCCGGTCCTTGTCGAGAGATGCACGTGAGATGGTTTCCGATCGCCGCATGCCGCATTGCGGACAGTCGGCGTTGCAATGGTTGCTGTACTGAATTATGAGCTGACCGGGGAGACGGCCGCGGAACAGAGGCATCAGATTGTTGATATTTCTAAATGGCGAGTGCATAATGAGGAAAATTCTTATCCGGAGAATAATAGCGTTGGGTTTTAATTTGATTAAAAAGGTTTTTGGAGGAATAACTTATCGACTGGATATGCAGTCACTGGTTTGCTCGACTGCCCTCGTCGGTTCAATCTATGATGCTCAACTCGGCTGATATGAAACCTCTGGTGGCAGGTCTCGGCGAATTGCTTTGGGATGTGGTTGGCGCTGATGAAACGCTCGGCGGTGCGCCGGTCAATTTTGTCTATCATGCCGCTCAACTCGGCGCTTCTGCGCTGGCGATATCGTCAATCGGCGATGATCTGCGCGGCAGAAGGGCAATAAGCCACCTGGCCGATCATGGGGTTGTCACCGATCACCTTACCGTGGTCGAAGGCGTTCCCACGGGCTACGTGCAGGCCAGTGTCGACACCAATGGCGTCGCCGATTACCTGTTCCCCGATGATGTGGCCTGGGATCGACTCACGATCGAGCCGGCAACCGAGGAGCTTGCTCCACGACTGAAGGCGATCTGCTTCGGAAGTTTGGCGCAGCGATCCCATCACTCCCGCGCCGCCATTCACCGATTTCTCACCTCTCTTCCGGAAAGCGTGCTGAAGATCTTTGATCTGAATATCCGCCAGAACTTTTATTCAGAAGAGATCATCCGCGATTCACTGACCCAGGCAGACATTCTGAAACTCAATGACGACGAGATCGATCTGCTCGGCCGGCTGGATGATCTAGAAGGTTCGCCCGAGCAGCGTCTTACCATTCTTGTGGAACGCTATGGATTGACGCTGGGGGTGTTGACCAGGGGTGACCTGGGCAGTGTTCTGGTGTCCTCAACCACGGTCTCAGACCATCCTGGTTTTCAGGCTGAAGTTGTCGATACCATCGGGGCAGGCGATAGCTTTACCGCGGTCATTGCCATGGGCATGCTGAAAGGCTACCCGCTGGAGAAGATCAATGAGCATGCCAACCGGGTGGCCTCCCATGTCTGCAGCCGCAGGGGAGCGATGGTGGTGCTGCCCGAAGAACTGCGGAAATTTTAAACATCTCTGGTAAGGGGTGTGCTTTTGATTTATCATTCTAGAGCGGATAGCTGTTACGCAATTAGTCAACCAGAAGTAGATGAGTGGAAAACAGGTGTACATCATGGGATATGGTATTCGGAAAAGCAGCGAAAAAAGCATTAACAAGAAAGTGAGAGTCAGAAAAACTCTGGTAATCGCCTCACTCTGCCTCTGCTTGTTTGTTTTTGGCCCTCACTACCAGTCAATTGACACCATGTCTCTCAGTCCGAAACCGGTTCTGGCTCAGACTTCGGACGGAGATAGTCAGGACTCGACCTCATCGGAGTCAGATGATGACGATACCCCCAGTGCCGATGATATAGCTGATTTTTCCGAGAATGATAAGGATGGTGACGGCGAGTTTGATGAGCCCGAAGAGGATGAAGCAGACGAAGTTGACGACCAGGATGAGCCGGACGAAGCTGATGAGGCAGATGATGGTGATGATGGGTACGATGGTGACGAGAGCGATGACCAGGACCGTGAAAATCAGTACGATGACGATATTGACGGAGAGGAAACCCTGGATGAAGAGGATGAAGATATTGCCCATTCTGGAAAGAACCGAGACGACATAGATGGCGAGGCCAGCCCTGAATACAGACTCTCGGGTTATGATCGCTATCGCACTGAAGGCAGCATTCGCCGATTGGGCTCAAGAGAGGGATTGACGCCGCTGATTACCAGGGAAGAACGCATGATTTTAGAGAATTAACTGGTTTCCATTTTAAAACTGTTTTTTCGCCCGATCTCTTTATGCGATGAAACCGAAATAAAACTCGGTTTCATTCGGGTTATGCTCAAAATTTTATCCCTGGAAAATCAATTAATATATCTACCGTGAATTTTTCGCATGGTTCGATCTCGATCGAAAATTCGACTGTTAGGATGAAAACCAACGTAAGTGCAGATGCTCACCGAGCGAACAGTTATCAGGTAAAATTATGATCGTTTCAGCTATGACCTATTTGTCGACCACCAGGATCAAAATGGCTTTTGCTTTCACTGCCGCATTGCTGGTGCTGAATCTTGCGAGCAGTTCTCATGCCGCTTTACAAGGCAATACACTGGGACTCAAGGCTTCACCGCTGCCCAAATACCGGCCCGGCACCACCTTTGTATATTCTGATGGCTCGTGGGAAACGGCCATCAAGGTGGGTTCCGAAGGGATAACCTGGAGGAATCATCGCGGCTCCATCTCCACGGGCTCGCAAGATTTCATCAAGAAGCGGTTTAAGTGGCAAACCAAGACTCGCTACGGCTACAGGGAATTCAAGCAGACTACCTTCATAATGAGTCCACCAACCCCTTCCATCTGGCCGTTGGAGATGGGCAACAAAACACGGTTCGATGAAATCGGACGCTGGTTTGATGAATATGGCATCGAACACCGTTATGACAGCTTCTGGAGCTGCGAAGTGAAGGGAACTGAGCGGATAAGTGTGGGGGCCGGCGACTTCGACACCTGGAAGATCACCTGCAGGCGCTATCCGGATAAATTCCGGGCTACCAGTAAAACCCGGGAATACCGTACCTGGTATTATGCGCCACTTATCAACCATTGGGTGAAAGAGGAGCGCGACTACAACGGCTATAGGAAGAATCGCATGAAAGAGCTGGTTGCCGTGCTGCCCGACCTGCAGACCTTTACTACGGATGAGAACGATATCCTCTCCATCCAGAAGCAGTTTCAGAATGCACTTGAAGCCAATCAGATCGGGGACACCAATGTCTGGGAAAATTTCGATCAGCAGCTGGTAATCGGGGTGACCCCAGTGCAATCATTCAAACATCCCAACGGCGGAATCTGCCGGCAATACCTCCAAGTGCTCGCCAAGGAAGGGCTGCCCTACGAATTTCCAGGCATCGCCTGCAGAAACGGACGGGGACGCTGGGTGGTTCCGCGCAGATAATACACACCCACAATCCTGGATTGTTCTTCCCCCAAGCTCCCCGATCCGGGATCGGAGCGGGGGCCTACCACAATGCAGTATGAGCTTGTAATTGTTTGTTTTTCACGGTAAGCTCGCAATATTTTAAGTGTTTCCTGACTGGGTCCCGCCGAGGGCTCGAACTTCTTCCTCCGAGTTGATGGATTTCAATTGACAGTCCCCCTATTTTGGGTATATGTGATTAATTCAAGCCTTAAATAGTTCCTGGTCCGTATCCTGTTAATTGACCTTAAACCAGCCCGAGATAGGAGGGATTGCGATGAAGGATGGAGAAAAGCTCGTCATAGTGGGATGCAGCGGTGCCGGTGGTCCGGCTGCAATGATGGCCAAAAAATTGATGCC
>CBFCWR010000083.1:0-10331 GCA_965601575.1 uncultured Desulfofustis sp.
AAAGAGATTGAGCACAAGGGCCTCTCGTGGGGGATTACTTGGCCAGATCAGTCCCTTCTTCCATATTAACCACCAGGGGAACATCGAGCTCCATGGCCTCTTCCATGGTTTTCTGGATTTCCGGCTTCAGCGCTTCGCACTCCTCACCGGTCAGCTCGAACACCAGCTCGTCGTGAATCTGCAGCAGCATCCTGCAGGAACTCTGCCGCTGTGTAAGCAGTTCATCCACCCGCAGCATGGCCAGCTTGATAATATCGGCAGCCGTGCCCTGGATGGGTGTGTTGAGCGCTGCCCGCTCGGCGAACTCACGGCGCATCTTGTTTGAGGCGTCGATTTCGGGCAGGTACCGCCGGCGATTCAGCAGGGTGGTGACATAGCCGTCTTTTCTGGCCTGTGCGACGATGTCCTCCATGAACTGTTTTACCCCGCGGTACAGGTTGAAGTAACGATCGATGAACAGTGACGCTTCGCGCCTGCTGATCTGCAGCTGGTTGGCCAGGCCGAAACTGCTCATGCCATAGACGATGCCGAAATTGATACTCTTGGCCACCCGGCGCATTTCCGCGGTCACCAGCAGCGGCGAGACCGAAAAGACTTCGGCGGCCGTTCTGGTATGAATATCGTCGCCTTCAGTAAAGGCCTTCAACAATGCCGGATCCTGGGAGTAATGGGCAAGGACCCGTAAATCTATCTGGGAATAATCGCCGAACAGGAACACTTTGCCCGATTCGGGTACGAAAGCCTCCCTGATCCTCGCCCCCTCCTCTCCCCTGATCGGAATGTTCTGCAGATTCGGGTTGGAACTGGACAGTCTGCCGGTGGCGGTCACCGTCTGGTTGAAAGAGGTATGCACCCGGCCGGTGGCAGGATCTATCAGCTGGGCCAGTTTATCGACGTAGGTCGACAGCAGTTTGGCCAGGTTGCGGTAATTGATGATCAGGGCCGGCAGTTCATGCTGAGGAGCAAGTTTTTCAAGCACCTTGATATCGGTGGAATAGCCTGTCTTGGTCTTCCTGCCGTGCGGCAGTCCCAGTTCCTCGAACAGGACGATGCCCAGCTGCTGGGGCGAGTTGATGTTGAACTCGCGGCCGGCCAGCTCGTAGATCTGCTTTTCTTTCTGGTCGAGTTTTTCTCGAAACTCGGTTGACAGCCGTTCGAGATGAGCCGGGTCTATTCTGATGCCGTCTGCCTCCATCTGTTCGAGAATCGGCACCAGCTTCATTTCCACTTCCCCGAAAAGCGCTGACTGATCACCCTCTTCGAGCAACGGTTGATAGTGGTTCCAGAGCTGCAGGGTGGCGAACACATCCTCACAGGAGTAGCTGGCGGCCCTGCCGATTTCGACATAGGCAAAGCCGTCCTCCCGCTTATCGCCGTCGGTCACCTCCTTATAAGAGGTGAGTTTGAGACCCAGATCCAGACAGAGGTCGTCGAGCTTGAATGACCGTCGTGAGGGTTCCACCAGGTACGCGGCGATCATGGTGTCGCGCAGCGGCCCTGCCAGCGCCACCTCGAAACCGTGTTTCAGCACCGAGTAATCATACTTCAAGTTGTGGGCCAGCTTGGGCAGGGTTTCCGACTGGAGCAACGGGGAGAGTTTTTGCCTGACCAGCTCCATCGGCAACTGGCCGTCGGCCAGCCTGCCCTCCTGATCCAGGTGGCCGACGGGAATGTACCAGCAGTCGTCGCCGCCGCCGTTTATGGAAATACCGACCAAGGCCGCACTTCTGCTCTGCAGCGAGGTCGTTTCGGTATCGATTACCAGAAAAGGCGCCTCACGCAGGTGGGTCAGCATCTCCTCCAGCGTGTGTTCATTGTCGACCAGAAAAAACCGGTCAGTGGGGATCGCCTTGGCACTGCCGTCCAGCTCTTTGAGCAGCGAGGTGAAGCCGAGCTCGGTGTAAAGGCGCCGGAGCGCCTCCTCGTCTCTTTCAACCAATTTGTAGCGCTCGACAGCCAGCGGCATCTCCACGTCGGTTTTGAGCCGGATGAGATCCCTGGACATGAAAGCCGTCTCCCGGTTTTCAATCAGCCGCTCTTTCATTTTCGACTTCTTGAGGCTTTCGACCTGTTCATAGAGCTCATCTAAGGAGCCATGCTCAGCGATCAATTTTGACGCCGTTTTAGGACCGATACCGGGTACACCCGGCACGTTGTCGGAGCTGTCGCCGATCAGTGCAAAGCAGTCCAGCAGTTGATCGGGGCCGACCTGATATTTCTTTTCCACCCCGGCAGAATCCATGATCCGGTCATTCATCGGATCCCACATGGTGATCTTATCATCAACCAGCTGCAGCAGGTCCTTGTCCCCCGAGACGATGATCACCCTGTTGCCCTCCTCGCCGAGGCTCAGAGCCGCCGTGCCGATAATGTCATCGGCCTCAATGCCGTCCATTTCGAAGCTTGGCAGGCCGAGGGCCTCCACCACTTCCTTAATATAAGGGAGCTGGGCCGCGAGTTCCTCGGGCATGGGCGGGCGATTGGCTTTGTACTCGGAGTACATCTCGTGCCGAAACACCTTGCCCCTGCTGTCAAAAGCGACGGCCAGATGAGAAGGTGACTTGTCCTTCATCAACTTATTGAGCATACTGACAAAACCAAACACCGCATTGGTCTGGAAACCTTCGGCGTTTGTAAGCGGGGCCACCGCGTGGAATGCCCGATAGATGAAGGCACTGCCGTCAATCAGATATATTTCCCTGGCCACATCAACCCTCGACTGATTTCAATATTAAGGTTCTTTTTACAAAATAGGATTTTTTCAAGGTCACGAGGCGTACAAAGAATTAACCGCCGGCATGAGGTCACGCACGAGGATAAAGTAAGCCGGTTGCGGACAGAGTGTGAGAAAGACATTTTTTAAAACTGCCATAAAAAAGGAGAGGCCGAGCCTCTCCTTTTTTCCCGTCCTCAGTGTCTGCTACGATCACTGATCGATAATATGCTTGTATACCCGCTTGCGCAATCGTTCAGCAATATCGTCTCCTCGGTAGGACAGCACCGGCACCGGGCATCTCCGGAACATTCGCTCAGCCACAGATCCGGCGAACATGTGTTTGAGATCTCGCGCCTTTATGCCCATTACTACCAGATCAACGTCTCCCTCAACCGCAAAGCGGAGCAGTTCCTCAGTGGGATCACCGATCAGAAAAGTGAAGGACACCTTGTCATCGGGCAGAGTCAAGTGGTCCGCCATGGCGGTAATCGCATCCCGCCGCTCCTTTTTGACGGTTTCGAGATATTTTTCGCTGTCGACCTTGTAGCCGAATTCGGTGATTTTGTTCACCGCCTCCAGATCCCTGTCGCTGATGACGTTGACCACCTTGAGTTCAGCCCCCAGCGGCTCAGCAATATCAGCAGCAAAGTCGAGAATACCCAGTGAGTACTTGGAAAAGGCTACCGGCACCATAATTTTGCTAATCATCCTGTTCTCCTCCAAATCCGGCAACAGCTTATCTGCTGCTGCCTGGTCGTCAGGCTGCGGCAGCCTCTTGTCGCTTTATCCGGCCTCGCTGCAGAAATCCAACAAATCCGAGCAGCACCAGGGCCGGGATGAACATCAACTGTTTGGGCGGCCTCGGGTTGGGAACCTGGACGTTGAGGATCTCCTGATCGAAATCGACCCTGGCTTTTTCGGCGGCGCTGGCAAATACCACGTTATCGATAAATATGCTGCCGTCTTCCTCCCGCGTCTCAAAGCCAATGGCCTGAATCCGCTCAGCTCCACTCGGTTCGTCGCCCACCGGCAGCATCGTTACCATGGTGAATTCGGTGCCGTCCAGTTTTTCGCCCTTGAGCGTCATCCGCAGCTGCGCGCCGGGCTCCATCTCCTCGACCAGCTGGACGAGATTGTCAGCCGGCTGCTCGTTGAGCTCCGGAAACACCTGATTCCAGAAAAATCCGGGCCTGAACAGGGTGAAGGCCACCAGCAGCAGGGCCAGGGTCTCCCAGATCCTGTTTCTGGTCATCCAGTAGCCCTGGGTGGCTGCGGCAAACACGAGCATGGCGATAACCGAAGCCACTATGACGATGATCAGGTGCAGCGCCGTGCCGATGCCGATCATCAGCAGCTCCGTATTGAAGATAAAGATAAAGGGCAGAATCGCCGTTCTGATATCGTAGGTGAATCCCTGGATACCGGTTCGAATCGGATCACCCCCCGAGATGCCCGCCGCCGCGAAGGCGGCCAGACCCACTGGCGGGGTATCGTCAGCCAGGATACCGAAGTAAAAGACAAACAGATGCACGGCGATCAGCGGCACGATCAAACCGTTCTGGGCGCCGAGACTGACGATGACCGGCGCCATCAGGGTAGAGACGACGATATAGTTGGCCGTGGTCGGCAGCCCCATACCGAGCAGCAGGCTGATAACGGCGGTAAAAAGAAGTATGAGCACCAGGTTGCCGCCGGAGATGAACTCTACGAATTCGGTCATGACCAGGCCGATACCGGTAAGCGTCACGGTACCGACGACGATACCCGCAGCCGCCGTGGCCACACCGATACCGATCATGTTCTTGGCCCCGGAAACCATGCCGTCAATCAGGTCCTGCCAGCCTCTTCCAATGCTGAATTCATCACCGCTGGCCTTTCTGATCAATCCCTTCAGGGGACGCTGGGTCAACACGATGAAGATCATCAGCACCGTGGCCCAGAAGGCCGACAGCGACGGCGACAGCCGTTCCACCGTAAGGCACCACATAAGTACCACGATGGGCAGCAGAAAGTAATAGCCGGCCTGGGCGGTAGCCCCCAGGGGCGGAAGTTCGGTAATCTCGGTGGTCATCTCCAGCTCAGGTACGCGGCAGGCCACGTAGAGCAGGGTCAGGTAGGCGACAAAGAGCAGAACGCAGACAATATAAATGGTCGCCTCGCCGGCCACGACTTTGATCCAGCCGAGCCCGTAATAGGTTCCGGCGCCGACAACCATGAGCATCAACACTGTTCCCACGAAGGCCAGCAGGGTCTGAGCAAGCGTCTTAGTCTTGCGTTTGGCCATGCCCTCGAGCCCGAGCTTGCAGGCCTCGAGGTGGACAATATAGACCAGGGCGATATAGGAGATGATGGCCGGCAGAAAGGCGTGCTTGATTACTTCAATATAGGAAATGCCGACATATTCGACCATCAGAAACGCGGCCGCCCCCATTACCGGCGGCGTGAGCTGCCCGTTGGTCGACGAGGCAACCTCAACCGCACCGGCTTTTTCCGGAGAAAAACCGACTTTTTTCATCAGTGGGATGGTAAAGGTTCCGGTGGTCACCACGTTGGCGATGGACGATCCGGAAACCAGTCCGGTCATGGCAGAGGAAACTACCGCAGCTTTGGCCGGACCGCCGCGCATGTGGCCGAGCCCGGCAAATGCCGTCCTGATGAAATAGTTGCCCGCCCCGGCCGACTCCAGCAGCGAGCCGAACAGCACGAACATGAACACCATCCCGGTGGAAACCCCAAGGGCGACACCGAACACGCCTTCGGTGGTGAGCCAGTAGTGGGTCATTCCCTTGACCAGGCTGGCACCTTTATGGGCGATGACTTCCGGCATATGGGGCCCGGCGAAAGTGTAAATGATAAAAATTGTGGCAACCACCATCAGCGGTGGCCCCAGCGCTCTTCTGGTTGCTTCCAGGAGCAGCACCAGTCCAACCACGGCAACCACCAGGTCGAAATTGGTCGGATCCCCGGGCCGTTCAGAGAGTGCTTCATAAAACAGGAAGATATAGGCCGAACTGAGCGACGCCACCAGTGCCAATATCCAGTCCTGAATTGGTATATAGCTCTTTGGTGAAGATTTGAAGGTCGGAAATGCGGTGTAGGCCAGAAACATCGCAAAGGCCAGGTGACTCGCCCGGGCTTCGGTCGAGTTCAGCACGAAAAAGTTAAACAGGTAAGGAAGCGGGGAGGCGTACCAGAGCTGGAACAGCGTCCAGATGAGCGGCACAAAGAAAAGCACCTTTTTAGGAATCGCTCCTTTGGGATTGCGCGCCCCGGTATCGACCTCGGCAATCATGTCATGCACATTGTCGCTGGCTAAGGGCTTTTCTGTGGGCTTGGTCATGATCGACTCCTGTGTGACAATTCTGGCAGACGCGTCTGCAGGGGCGTAGCGGCGGTTGAGGGATCTTTCTCACTGGCGCACATCAGGCTCGGTGCCGGATGCACTGGTGGATCCTCCCAACCGACCTCATCAGAGAGGCCAAAAAGAAAAAAAGGTTGTGCACACTTTCAGCCAGCGTGCACAACCTGTTGACGAACGGTCCTGAATTACTTGATCAGGCCGGCTTCTTTGTAGTACTTGGCAGCGCCGTCATGCAACGGAGCTGACAGGCCGTCTTTTACCATTTCTTCTTTCTTCAGAACGGCAAAGGCGGGATGCAGTTTCTTGAAGTCATCGAAATTTTCGAAAACCGACTTAACCACTACATAAATTACTTCCTCGGGAACCGCGGCGGAGGTCACAAAGGTGGCTCCGACGCCAAAAGTTTTGGCATCCGTGTCGTTGCCGCGGTACATGCCGCCGGGGATGGTAGCCGTCCTGTAGTAATCGTTCTCTGCGACCAGGGCATCTATTTCCGTGCCCTCTACATTGACGATTACAGAATCGCAGGAGGTGGTGGCTTCCTTGATCGAACCACTGGGATGACCGACGGTGAAGACGATCGCATCGATCTTGTTGTCACACAGAGCTTTAGACTGCTCGGCCGACTTGAGCTCGGAAGCCAGTTTGAAGTCGTCCTTGGTCCAGCCCATTTTCTCCATGACCACTTCCATGGTGCCGCGCTGGCCGGATCCCGGGTTACCGATGTTTACGCGCTTGCCCTTGAGGTCCTGGAAGTTCTTGATGCCTGAGTCGGCACGGGCCACCACGGTAAAAGGCTCGGGATGTACGGAGAACACTGCCCGCAGGTCCTTGTTCGGTCCCTTATCCTTGAATTTCGAGGTGCCGTTGTAGGCATGGTACTGCCAGTCCGACTGGGCAACGCCCATTTCCAGTTCACCGGCAGCGATGGCATTGATGTTGTAAACGGAACCACCGGTGCTTTCCACCGAAGCCCTGATGCCATGCTCTTTTTTGCCTTTGTTTACCAGACGGGCGATGGCGCCGCCAGTCGGATAGTAGACACCGGTTACACCGCCAGTACCAATGGTCACAAAGGTGGTGTCACTGACTGCCGCAGAACTGAATGCCATGACAAACCCCAGAGTCAGGGCTGCCAACAATGAAGCTTTTCGTTTCATACTCTTACTCCCTCCTTGTTGATTTGAAAGACTATCTCTTAAATAGCTACTACCCAAGAGACACTGGCCGGCCACCAGCGTTGATGGCCGATTGAAACGTTTGAATGAGAACTGCGGTTGAAAGAAGTGACGCCGGAATGTGAACGGCATCAACTGCCTTCACCTATTTCCAATGGGATCTCCACCGCTCCATCGGAAAAGCACTAAGGTGTAAATATTAATCACAAAATTTACCCTAGAAGTCAAGCCATTTCCCGGTGTAGTGGATTGGCGAGCGGAGATCTATCAACAATAAAACGATAATCATTTTGACACCTTCTGCAAAAATTTCTTAAACTTCTAGAAACGGAAATCATTTGCTTGACAAAGGTACATCATGGGGGTAATGAGAGCCTAATCTGACCCGCACCACATCCCCTATTATCCCGATCTTCAGTGGGATAGGGAAGCGGCAGGAAGATTGGATCAGTGGCCTGCTTTCGGCAGTAACAAGAAATGTGGTTCGAATGACCTGTTTCGAACGAACAGCCCCGCACATCGAGGGTGCCATTCGTAAAGAGTGTACAAGGCACCGATCGGCCCGCCGCGGCGGAACCCGGTCAGTGTCTTTTTTCTTTGTATGGTTCAGGCCAGGCAGGCAGTGACCGGATGAACAGGTACAGGATGTAAGCATATGGTTCTGGAAGACGACGAGATACTATTTACCAACTTCACCTACAACCCCGATTACTACTACTTTCTCTATGTGGGTGAACTGAAAACCTACAGTCTCAACTATTTTGTCCAGGAAGCCCTGGCCCATCGGATCCCCAACCGCCCCATTCGTTTTATTTCGATCGTCCCCGACGTCTGTATCCAGTACAACTACGCCAATATCATCGTTATCAATCCGTTCGGCGATGAAGAGTCGATCACCGATCACAGCTTTGTGATGAACGGCAAGGAGCCGCGCCACAGCTGGAGGATCGACACGGCCAAATTCATGAGCGCGGTCTCCAATTCCAAGGTAATAAGGGAGCTTATTGATCGGATTCTCGAACGCCAGAATCAACTCTACATCAATCTCTACGAGAGTGTCCTGGAGATGAACCTGGACAAGATTGACCGGGTGTCGATTCTTGGTCCTGACAAATATCTGGCGCGGCAGCTCAACAACAAGATAACCCAGTACAAGGCACTGGAGGGTATCGTCCCCCTGGCCGAGCATAAGATATGTGAAAACCGGGAGTGCTTGTTCAGGATTACTTCCGACTTGAGAGACAGCTGGACAGACGGCATCTTTGTAAGCGGCGCCTATTCGGCGGCCGGCATCAATTCGGCGGTGACCTACAATCAGAACCAGGTGGAGCAGAAATTCGGCACCACCAACGATGTCTACCTGATTTCACGCTTCATCCCGCATCAGCTCGACCCCACCGTGCTTGCCGTGGTGGCCAACGAGGAGGACGTCTATATCGCCGGAGTGGCCGACCAGGTCATCGTCGACGGCAACCGCTTCATCGGCTCCAAATTCCCCTCCACCGTCAACGGCTCGCAACGGCAGCAGCTCTACGACTACACCATCGAAGTGGGCAAAATGCTGGGCGGGAAGGGCTACCGCGGTATTTTTGGCTGCGACTACCTGATCGACAATGACGGCAATGTCTTTTTCCTGGAGATAAACGCCAGAAAACAGGGCACCACCCTGGAGTTCTGCTTCACCCTCGAGCAATCCCTGCCCGAAGGCTCGCCCATGCTCCCCGAACTGGAATATTACGCGGTGACCGAAAACCGATTTCCGCCACACGTCATGGAGATGGACGACAATATCAGAAACATCCATTGGGGTACCTACAACTACAAGATTGAAACCCAGAAACTGACCACCGGCTATATCCCCCAGAACCCCTACGAGCGTGAGACCTTTCGGAAAGTCGCCAACGGTGAGCTGATCAAGGATTTTGTCATTCTCGAACACCCGGGCACCAACTTTCTGGTAATGCCGGGCAGTTTTCTGGCTCGCGTCGTATCGGTGGCCAAGAACCGCGACGACGTCGACGAGGGACTGTGCCAGGGAGTCGGTTTCATCAGACAAACGATTATCGAGGCAGAAAAACAATGAACCATAAAAGTGGCGCCCCTTCAGAGGAGACGGCGCTGGATGATTATACGAGAACACTGCTGGAAGCACTGCAGCCATCCGGCGAGCAAGTTGGCGACCCGGGCGAGGACGCCCGGCTCAAGGTGGATGAGCTGCTGAGCAGGGCCAGCAGTGAGAAGCTCACTGAGCCGATCGTCGAACTTTTCACCTCTCTTTTGCACTACAAGCGGCAGCATCATTTCTCCCCCGAAGCATTCGGCATCGATCAGGAAACCCTCGTCGACCTGGCCTTGAAGCATCAGCAGATCGACGAACATCTGGTCAGCATCGGCGGCCGTCTGACCCAGGCGCTGCCCATTGCGGCCAAGGCCAACGACCGGGTGGATGCCTATCTCACGCAAAAGGACGAGGTCGCCCCGAGCGGCATCGAACTCTGGGATTCAATTCTGGAAAATCAGGCCCGCATCAAGGCCAAGCTGAAGATGACGGATGAGGACTGGAATTCTTTTTCCGGCCAGATCAGGCATGCCGTCGACTCAATCGACACCCTGGCCGATCTGATCGATCTATCCCCCGAAGCGGCGGCTTCGGTTGCCCGGGTCACCGGGGAGTTCCGAATGCGGCTTACTCCATACTATACCAGCCTGATCATGCCGGGGGCGGTGAACGATCCGGTCATGCTCCAGTCAATCCCCACCGGCGAGATGATCGACAACGCCGGCATCGAGATACCCCCGGTGGCGGCGGATCACTCTCCAGCACGGCTCATCGATCAATTCTATCCGCGGGTGGTGACCATCAAGGCCACCAACATGTGCGCCATGTACTGCACTCACTGTCTGCGCATCGCCCATATCGGCCGTAAGGACAAGATTTACTCCCGGGAGGCGTATCGCGAAGCGCTCGATTACATCAGAGCAAACGAGCGTATCCGCGACATCCTGGTCACCGGCGGCGACGCCTTCGTGCTGCCCAACTCGATGCTCGACTGGCTGCTCGAACAACTCGACGAAA
>CBFCWR010000084.1:0-10196 GCA_965601575.1 uncultured Desulfofustis sp.
AAGAAGCTGGCCGGTCGCCTGCATCTGTGCGAGCAGCGAGGAGCCGAGATCGGTGAGCGAGCGTTCCCCGGCCGGTGTACTGAGCATCAATCCGGGTTCGCGCCCCCTGGTGATCACCTTCTGGGTATTGTCGCTCACCATCCTGCACTCGGCATCGCCGATGATCTGCTCGCCCATAAGCAGGCAGCTTATCAGGAAGGTATCGAGAAACAGGGCCTGCTGGAGATCAAGCCCCAGCGGCAGCAATGGATTCACATCGGTGTTGCGAATCTCTATATACTCCACGCCCCTGTTTTTGAGTGCATGCAGCGGTCTCTCCCCTGCCCCGGTGACCCGTTTGGGGCGGACGTCGGAGTAGTGCTCATTCTCGATCTGCAAAATGGTGTCGTTAAGCTGACGATAGTGGCCATTCACCTTTACGCCTATCTCCTTGTACGGAGGATAGGTAGTCTGAATTGCCTTGCGCAGCGAATCGACGTAAGTGCTCAGATGATTGAAACAGATGTCAAGCGAGGATTGGGCCCGGGTTGAATAGCCGAGATCACTCATCCTCAGCGACGTGGCGTGGGGTAGATAGAGTGTCTGGCCATGCAACCTCTGGAGCTGGTGCTCCCTGTCTTTTAGAAACGACTCGCACAGCACCGGCGAAGCCCCGAAAAGAAACAGCAGAAGCCAGGAATGACGACGGAAGTTGCGGATCATTTTGAAGTAGGAGGCGGAACGGAATAGCTGCAGATCATCGGTGCTGCCCAGATTCGCCTGAAACGCTTCCCAGAATTGATCCGAGAGGGAGAAGTTGTAATGGATGCCGGCAATGGACTGCATCAGTTTGCCGTAGCGGTGCTCAAGACCGATGCGGTAGACATATTTCATCTGACCGACATTCGAGGAACCATAGCGGGCAATGGGAATACGCGCAGGATCGGGGATATGGCAGGGCATACTTCCGGCCCAGATCAATTCTTCATCGAGATGGCTGTAAACGAAACCGTGCAGGTCGCTGAGAAATTGAAGCGCGGTTTCCGGGTCTTGGTACACCGGGGTGATGAGTTCCAGTTGGGACTCGGAAAAATCGGTGGTTATGTTGCTGTTGGTCAGGGCCGAACCGAGACCTGGCGGGTGCGGTTTCTGGGACAATTGGCCGGTGCGGTCCACCCGCAGCCCTTCTTTTTCAACCCCGTGCAGAGTTTCCTTGAGAAAGAGATGGGCACCGCCTGCCTTCAGCAGTTCCAATTGTCTGTTAAGTGTGGATTCCAATCTGCGCTCAAATAATTTTGTTGACCAACACGTCCCGCACCGGCTCGAAATCTTGTGCGGAGAAATTATAATTTAATCATAAAGGCTTTTCATATAATGCAGAATAGACAGAGGTGCTACTTTTAACAGGAAGCAACCGCAAATTGTCATGGGAGGATGAGCAGATGAAATTTCCAATCGAAGGGTCGTGCCAATGCGGGCAAGTCACCTACACGTTACACAAGCCGCCTAAAATGGTTCAGGCATGCCACTGTTCCGAGTGTCGAAAGCTGTCGACCAGCCCGTTCAGCGTCACCGCGATAATCGACGTCGATGATATTGAATTCAAGGGCAATTTGAAGGAATGGAGCAGAGTCGCTGACAGCGGCAATCTGAATGTGGCAAAATTCTGCCCGGACTGCGGCAACAGGATCTACCACTACAATCCAGCCGCCATGGAAACGGTAAAATTGAAGCTGATACCGGTTGACCTGGACGACGACACCATTTTCGAACCGGCACGGCATGTATGGGTGCAGGAAAAGCTAAGCTGGTATCAGCTGCCCGAGGGGATAAAGCTCTACGATACCCAGCCCTAGTAAACCGGCGTGCACATTTTCGCAGTAAATCTTTTAAGAGGGCCTCAGGCCGTAAAATGCTGCTACGGGCCCGCATACGAATCGGAGGCTAAAAATGATAAAGCTCTACACCTGGGGAACGCCCAACGGTCGTAAGATTTCTATCATGCTCGAGGAGGTGGGACTGCCCTATCAGGCGGTGCCGATCGACATCAGCAAAGGTGAACAGTTCGAGCCGGACTTTCTGGAGATCAATCCCAACAATAAAATCCCGGCCATCGTCGATGAGGATACGGGGCAGTCAATTTTCGAGTCCGGCGCTATCCTGCTCTATCTCGCCGAGAAGACCGGCAAGCTGCTGCCGGATAATGCCAACGACAAGTGGCAGGTCATGCAGTGGCTGATGTGGCAGATGGCGGGCCAGGGCCCCATGCTGGGCCAGGCGCACCATTTCCTGCAGTTCAACCCGGGCAAGTCCGCATATGCTGAAGAACGCTACCTGCAGGAGGCGAAACGGCTGTACGGCGTGCTTGACAAGCGGTTGGAGACCCAGCGTCACGTGGCGGTCGACGACTTGACCATCGCCGACATCGCTATCTGGCCCTGGGTGAGCCGCTACCAGTTCCAGAAGATAGATCTGCATGCCTATCCCAATGTGCTCGACTGGTATCTGCGCCTGGCGCAGCGACCCGCCTTTCAGACAGGCTACAAGGTCCCGGACTCAACCCAGGAAATTCTCATGCCGGACGGGTGATCATCGCACGTCAGGCGAATCTGCTCATGGACTGGTGAGTTTAAGCAGACGGCCGCCGCTGCGGTCCTCGAGTACCCAGATTGCCCCGCCAGGACCCTGCTCCACCTCACGGATTCGCTTGCCCATGGAAAAACGCTCCACCTCTTCGGCCTTGTCGCCCTCAAGCTGAATGCGGAGCAGTGACTTGGAAGCCAGGCCGCCCATGATGCCGTTGCCCCGCCACTCGGGGAATACGTCCCCCTCATAGATTATCAGCCCCGACGGTGCGACGGTGGGCACCCAGTAGATTTCAGGGGCGTTAAGATCGGGACGGGTGTCATGGTCGGGAATATCTCTACCCGAATACTGGTCCCCCCAGGAGACCAGTGGCCAGCCATAATTGTCGCCGGCAACGATCAGGTTGAACTCGTCGCCATGCTTGGGCCCCATCTCGTGGCTCCAGAGACGGCCATCGCGGGCAAAAGCGATACCCAGGATATTGCGATGGCCGATCGACCAGTACGTTCGAGCCAGCTCACCCTTGTCCTGGAAGGGGTTGTCCGGCGGGACCGTGCCGTCCGGGTTGAGACGGATTATTTTACCCAGATTTTGATTCCAATCCTGGGAAGGTTTCTGTTTCTGCCGCTCTCCGGAGGTGATGAACAGCTTTTTGTCGGGACTGAACACAAGACGGTGCGAGTAGTGGCCGCTGCCGGTGGTTTTGGGTTCCTGACGCCAGATCACCCTGAGATTCTTCAGCGCCGGGGCGGCTGGGTCGTGGTGAAACTCAGCCATGGCGACCGCCGCACCTTTTTTCCCGGTGCGCCCCTGCTCGGCATAGGAGAGGTAGACGACGGAATTTGTCCCATAGTCGGGATGGAGGATGATATCGCCCAATCCTCCCTGTCCCCCGTAAGCCACCTCCGGCACTCCCTCCACAGGGACTTTGGTAGTGCCGTCACCGCTGACCAGCAGCAAGGTACCCGACTTTTCGGTGACCAGCAGCTCACCGCCGGGCAGAAAGGTCATGGCCCAGGGCTCGTCGAACACTGCATATTCCTCGATCGTTACCACCGAACCGGCAGATCCGGTAATCTCAGTAGCATTAGCCTCAATGATAAGTACGGAAGTGCCCATGAGGGCAGCTGCCAGGATGATCACAGTTTTAATCAGTCGTACTGACATAATACACTCCTGCTGTTGTGACGAAGATAGTCCCTCCCGGTATCTCGCCCATTGTTTCCATCTTTTAAATATTCACGATGGGGCAATCACGCCAGTCCGGTTGATGCGAAGCTAAGTTGATCTACACGAGAAAGGAAGCCGCCGCGACGCAGCTCTGAACGGAGACGAGCGTATTTAGACCGAAAACAGCTTTCGCATCTCTTTGAGCTGGAGCGACAGACAGACGCCGATAACCCGCTCGTGGGCCCCGATGTGCGTTTTGCCGACAGCCACCTGCCAGGCGCCGTCACGGAACACGCCGCCGATCAGGAGCTTGCCCTGGTAGAAGGGATCGAGTTTGGCAAGCGGCTTTTTGGTAATCGGCGAGTTGGGCGCCGCCACCAGTTCCACCACCTCGGCATCGAAACCATGCAGGTGGGCGGCGGTGATAAGTTCGCTGCGGCGGATATGCTTCATAATTTCACCCGCCGCCATGACCTTCTTGTTAAGGGCGATGTCGAGGCCGATGGTGGCCGCCAGCACCTGGTAATCCTCATTGCCGACCACGGCGATGGTTTTTTCGCTGCCGTTGCCGTTATTGTTGTTGCCGCTGGATATCATATTCTTGGCCAGCAGCGAACTCATGATATTCGTTTCATTGCTGCCTGTGGTGGTGATGAAGGTGTCGATATCCTGGACCCCGGCCAGATTGAGGACATCGGCCTTGGAGCCGTCGCCGTGCAGCACCTGTACATGGGGGAGCAGCCCGGCAAGTTCCCGGGCCCGTTCGCCGTCCTGCTCGATCAGGATCATGCTGACCGATTTTTTCAGCAACTCGGCGACCCGGCAGCCGATCCTGCCGCCGCCGACAATCAGCACCCGTCGCCGCGCTCCCTGAGGAACACCGGCGATCTCCATCATTTCACTCAGATGTTCGTGGTCGGTCATGACCACGATCTGGTCGTGGGGCTGAATCTCGAACTCGCCGTCGGGGATGATGGTGGTGATGCCCCTGGCGACCGCTACCACCCGAAAGTCGAAATCTGAATAGGTGAGGGAAATATCTTTAAGCTTCTTGTCGGCCAACGGTGAATCACGCGTGATCCTGGCGGCCAGCAGCTGAATCTTGTGATCGGCGCTGTCGATCACCTCGTTGCCGTGCTGCAGTTTGATCAGCCTGGTTATCTCCTGGGCCACCATCTCCTCGGGATTGATCAGCAGGTCGATCTTCAGATCAGCGACGCTGAGCAGCGATCCCTCAAGGCCAAACTGCAGGGAATGAAGCCTGACGATCTTGTAGGGGATGCCGAACTTGTCGGCTATCTGGGCCGACATCATGTTGACCGCATCATTGTCGGTCACGCAGATCACACAGGCCATGGTCTCGGCGTTGGCTTCCCGCCAGCAGTCGATATCCATCGCCTCGCCGCGGATCAGCCGCACGTCGAGGGTTTCGTCCACATAACGGTAGCGTTCCGGATCGGGCTCGATGGCGGTCACCGCATACTCCTCATGCTGGAGCCGTTTGGCCAGATAGTAGCCCACACCCCCAAGCCCGAGGATGAGTATTTTCTCTTTCGATTTTAAGCGCTTGAACATTTCAGGGCGGTTCCCCGAGAAGGTGGCGCCATGGGGCCCGGCGTCTTACTTTTCGAACGATTGGAGAATCTTTTTAACCGTGTTGCCGTCGGCGTTACCGCCAAAATGGGCCATGATCGGCTTCATGGCCTGCATCTTGTTGTTGAACTCGCTGAAGTCGATGTGCGAAGAAATCCACTGCCTGATTTCTTCCTCACTCGCCTGTCGGGGCAAGTAGGCTTCCAGCACCGCTATAAAACCTGAGTCTTCCTGGCCGGAAACAGCCAGCAGCTCCTTTTCCGATTTTATCAGCTTTTTTATGATTCCCGCAACCTGCTGATCGCTCAGCTCCTTGTCAGGCTGGCGCTGGAACTCGCCGATCAGAACCCGCACCGCATCGGTCCTGGCCCGATCCTTGTTCTTCATCGCCGTCTTGAGATCGGCCGTAATTTGTCTCTGTAAGCTCATGATTATGTCCCGATAAATTAATTCACTCCCTGCCTCGAGGGATGAGATAGGTTTAGCGCTCGACCGAAAAGAGCAGCTCAACCGCATTCGATTCCAGAGAGTTCCTGCTCTCCACTGAAAACCCCTTGCCAAACTGGTAACGGACCCTGAATGAACCGGCGTTCTTGAACAGATTGTAATCATAGCTCACCGAGAGCTGTTCGGACAGGTTCTTCCCTACAACCAGTGAGGTCTCCTGGCTCTCCATCCTGCCTTCAACCCGAATGTCGTCCACGGCCAGCATCGAACTCACATCGCTGAGCAGCCTGGTGCCTTTCCCCAGACCGATGGCCTCGGCGGCGGCACTGATGACCCCAGCGTTTCTCTGATCCGTGGTCAATGGTTTATCAAGGAGAATGTAGGCCAGTATATCTGCATCTTCCATGGACGGAAGCGCAAAGAGCTCCATCTCGAACTCGGCGGCGCTGCCGGTGACATTGACGCCGACTTTGACTCCATTGGTACCGAATCCAGCTTCATCCACCCTCTTTGAGGCTCTGATATCGAGGCCCGGATTGTCCACCGGTCCCCCATTGAAGGCCAACCGTCCCCGTTCGATGGTCAGGGGACTGCCGAAAATCGCGAAACTGCCGTCGACAATATCGAGGCGTCCCCTGCCAACGGTTATGTTATTGGGGTTGCTGGCAACATTCAATTGTCCCTCGAGTCGAGCGGTCAAACCATGACCGACAACCTGCACCCCATCGCCGAGAATCAGATCCAGATCATAGCGAAACGGCCACGAGGACGATTCTGAAAGATCGTCGACAAAGACCACATCACTTGACGCGGAGGTCGATCTATCTATTTTCTCGACCTCTATCAAGGCTTCGGATACTGCTACCCGGCCCTCCAGGGAGCCGCCGGCCGGTCCTAATTTGAGTTCAAGGTCAGGATCGGCGGTGAGGGTGATCATCCTGCGATTGAGCAGATTGGCGTTGGTGCCGGAGAGGGTGAGCCCCGCCTGCCAGGGCTCCTGGCCGAAGTCGAACAGCCCTGCGGCGCGAATTTGGCCGCTGCCCGAATCTCCGCTCAGATCCAGCTCCAGCCGGCGGCCCATGAACCCGATGGTACCTCTCACTCCGGTTAATTGGGCTCCCAGCATTGGTATCCTCAAATCGCCTTCCTGGAGCAGGACATCTCCTTCAATACCGGGGTTTGCAAGAGTGCCGATGAGATCCAGATTGGCGTAGAGACTGCCCTTCGGCAGGAGGAAATCGGAAGTCACCACACTTAGAATATCAAGCTCCTTGAGATCCGCTTCGATGTATCCCTGCAGCGGCAGATCACCAAATTCACCAGAAAATGCAACACCATCTTCGAGGCTGATAGTCCCGCCGACCCTGCTGTCGTCAACGAAGCGGGTCTGAAAAGTGGTGGTCAGGTCCTGATCCTGAATAGAGAATGACACCCGGGTATCATACCAGATAAACTGTTCGTAGTAAGGGTTGGGTCCCAGCTCCACTTCCAGTTCGGGGACGGTGACAGTGCCGGTACCCGAGACTATGGAGGTGTCAATCCCCTCCACCTTGAAATCCGCCGCAACTACCCCGGCGATCTTCTGCTCCAGGATACCCCAGTCGTTGAGACTGGACAGTGCCAGTTTCAGGTCATCGAGGGCCAGCGACCAGCCCGTGGTCTTCTGCCAACGTGCCTGTGTACAGAGCTGGTTTTCAGCAGAAGAGAGACAGAGCCTTTCGAGCACTGCCTCGTCGGGTCCGGCGCGTAAAAGGGCGTTGCCCTGCTGGGCCCAGGAACCGAATCGGGAATCGCTGAGTTCAAACCCGCCGATGTCTCCCTGCCAGCCGCGGTCTTCGACACTGCCGCGGGCCTCTGCCTGAAACCTGGTCTTCTCCAGCACAAGTTCTGCGCTCAATAGGTGTGAAGACATCGTCCCTTCAGCCGTCAGGCCGAACTCATCGGCCTGTACACCCGCCAGATTGAGATTGTCGGCCCGCACTGTGCCCTTACCCGACAGCGCAGCCGGCGCCAGGTCAATTTCGGCAGCCACGCTCCCGGCAAAATTATCCAGATAGACCAGTTCGGCCCCTTTCAAGGTGAATTGAGCCTCCGGTTCGGCACGCGACCCGCGCAATACGCCGTTGACGTCGAGGGTTCCACTCAGTTTAGGGAGGATACGCTCAAGTTCAGCGCCGTTGAAGACAAAATTGAGGTCGAAGCGGTCGGCCACCGTACCCGTCGCATAGAACCTGTTATTGCCGTTGGTTATATTCAGATTGGCAATGGTGAGGACCTGGTCGCGATATACCAGGTTGCCGCCGCCGCTCAACTCGTAGCCTTCCAGCACCCCAGTCAGTGTTTCGATCTCGATTTCGACCAGGGTATCTGCAGCGTCGATCCTGCCCCTGCTCGAGAAACTGCCGTTGATGCTGCCCTGGGGCAAGGATCCTATTTCGGCTGGATCAAAAGAGTCGAGCTGCACCCCTGCTTCCCACTGGAACCCGTCTGCCCAATCCAACCTGCCGGCCAGATTTATTTTTCCCTCTCCGCAATCGATTGTGCAGGATCTGATCTCGAGTCCCCGTTGATCCCCCGCCAGAGAGAGATCTCCCCCCATAACCAGATCCAGTTCATCCGCCGATATCTCTAGCTCTTCCACATCAGCCTGGTAGATCAGCTGTTCACCATCGAAACTGCCAGATACTCTGGCCCGGCCGCCCACATGTGCGAGTGGAACAGGTGCAAAATCGGAGAGATCAAGTGAATCGACCAGGACCAGACCATCCCAGGCCACCTGCGGAACCAGCGTAACTGCCCCGCTCAGGCCCGCATGGTTCTTTCCATAGCCAAGTATCCCCTGGTCAACGGTCAGCGACTGGCCGTCGAATCCGAAATCGAGCTGAGCGGAAATGGGCAGTGCTTCGGCCAACTGAACAGTCGCCTGCGCACTGCCCCTGAAATTCTCCACCTGGCCCCCTGCGCTCAGGTCGAAATTGACCAGGCCATCGGGGAAGTTGTTGCAGACGTCGCCCAATTCCACCGAGGACCCTGTGAGCACGGCCTGAAAGGAGAGATCACCAAACAAGTCGGCAACCCCCAGATCGAGCTGCAATTGGGCCGGGGCGCCGATCAGTAGATCAAGCTGCGGATCCGACAGGGTCTCAGACACCGTCAAGCGCCCCCGGATGTCGCTGCAACCGGGCTGACTGGTCCGCACGTCCGAGACCAGATCGATGGGCCAGTCCCCGGACAGGGTCAGTCCGGCCTCTGCTGAACCGCTCAAATATCGGCTGGTGAATAGAACATCACTGATCTCAAGCCGATTTCCCGTCAGTGCGAACTCGGACGAGAATGAATCCACCTTATACAGTTGCGCCCCACCCAGGGTTGAGATGCTCAATTCATCGACCTGCAGTCTGTTGATGAAAATCGCCAAGGGCACAGTTATTTCCGGCGGGACGAATTCGCCGTGCTGCTCACTGTTATTCTGACCCTGGTCCTTCAGGGTGATTTCCACATTCCCGGCGGAGAGCTGGGCAGCCTGAATTGTTTTTTCCAGCAGAAGGCCGGGATCCCACGTACAGGATAACCGCTCCAGGGACACATCCACCCCGCTGGTGTGGATCGTGACATGTTCAAGGCGCCAGTTTCCCAGAATCCGCCCATGACTGTCGCCGATAACCAGCCGCCCGGCCGAGAGATGGGAGACAATAAAGGTAGCCGCCTGCAGTCCCATCGAGGTGGTCAGAAAGAATGCTGCCGCCCCGGCGGTGAAGGCCAGGAAAATGACAACAGCTAAAATGATTCGCTTGATCACAGATCGGTACCAACACTGAGGTAGACGTACTGGGCCTCACCTTCGTCGTTAATCGGGTAGGCAAATTCCAGGCGGGCCTGCCCGAAGGGCAGCACTACCCCGATACCGGCCCCGACGCCGTGGGCCAGGTCGACGTTGATATCGTTCATGGCATTGCCCGCATCATAAAATACTATTCCGCGCCAGTTCTCTGAGAATTGTTTCTCACCTTCGATGCCGCCCGTCAACAGTATTTTACCGCCAATGACCGTACCCGATGAATCGGTGGGCCCCAGGGTACGATATTTATACCCCCTGACGCTTTTCTGTCCACCCGCGTAAAACCTTATCGAGGGAGGAATGGAATCGATCGAGTCGACCTGGATCGTGCCGATCGATCCCCGGCCGATGATGCGGAATGTTTCCACCGGCGTGATAATCGCCCTCCCCTCGGCTTTGAGTTTGGCGAAACTGGCATCCGAGCCGAAATTCTCATGCGCTCCCGTCAGTTCGAGCAGGGCCCGAATGCCGTGCCTGGTGGTGACGATATCGTCTGCCAGCGCCCAGGTCCACATGACCCCAGGCATGAGCAGCTGGCTTTCACCGGTGGTTTCGCCCACCCGATAGTCCTCGTTGAGATATT